>JAGRBY010000710.1 GCA_020433835.1 Anaerolineae bacterium
CACGGTATGCTGCCCTTGATGTTTTTGGCCGCATTACCGAACTGCCAACTTGAAGGGTACACGGCGACTATGAAAAAGCTGACCGCTCGCTTTCTCAAGCCGATTTATGTGGGGGATACGCTCCTTTTAGAGACGAAGCTATCCGCTTTTAATGAGGGGCAGATGGTGGCCGAGTTTGAGTATGCGGTGAAAAATGACCGATCGGGAGCGGTGATGACCACAGGTTTATTTTCGCTGGCTTATATTGATGCTCAACCAATAAATCCTCAAGATTACAAGTCGAATATGAGCGAAGCAGCGGGCTTATTGCCAGAGCGGCTTATCGAGCAGCAGTTAGACTTCAACATGATCAATAAAGGTGACGAAAAGCTTTTCGATTTTCGGGTTAGACGCTCGCATGCCCATCACCTGTATCAAATCCTCACTGATGGGCTGACATCAACCGCACCGCCCGACTTTTCAAGCTGGATCAGTGGATATAATCCGGCTAATGCTTTAGCTGTATCATTATTCTCGACTTTTGTGGGGATGTGTATCCCCGGCAAAAATGCCACCTTCATGGATTTTCAGGCCACTTGCGATCAGCCCATCCGCTGGAATACTCCCTACCGATTTATCGGGACCGTTCGTTTTGCTTCGCCTTCAACCGAAACCATTACGGAAAAAGTAGCGATTCGGTCGCTGGATAAGACCCAAACCCCGCTTGTTTCCGGCAAAATTAGTGCCAAGGTCAACACCCCCCCCACCCAAATGGCTACTATTGAGGATCTCAAACAACAAGCGGTGGATTTAGGGCTAAAAAACAAAGTGGTACTTATCACCGGAGCCAGCCGGGGTCTGGGCGAAACAACGGCCAAATTATTCTCGCTGTACGGGGCTAGAGTGGTCGTCAACTACTATCGCGGCCAATCAGACGCGCAGCGTATTGTCGGTGAAATTGAAGAGAGCGGCGGACAGGCCATCGCTGTTCAGGCTGATGTGTCCGATCGAGACCAGGTTGTACGTATGATAGAAACCGTGCAAGCTGAGTTGGGATCGGTTGATATTCTGATAAATAATGCCGTTGGTAATTTTTCAGCCACCAATTTTTTAGAGCTAACCTGGGATACCCTTCAAAAAGATATTGATGTAATTATCAAAGGGGCCTTTCATTGCTGCCAAGCGGTGCTGCCGGCTATGATCGAAAAGAACAGCGGAAAAATCATCAATATCTCGACCATTGCTGCCGAAATCCCCCCGGCGGGCCAGACCAAATATGTCGTGGCCAAAAGCGGGCTAGTGGGATTAACACGCACTCTGGCCGTTGAGTTTGCAGCCCACAATATTCAAGTCAATATGGTCACTCCCAGTATTATGGAAACAGATTTAACGAAAAACATATCAAAAATGTTCTTAGAAGGCATGAAAAACGATACACCGATGCAGCGGAACGCTACTCCAGTAGATGTAGCCAAAACGATTGTATACCTGGCCTCCTCACTCGCCTCCTTCACTACAGGACAACAAATAATGGTGACAGGCGGTAATCCCCCATTACTTTAATATCTGTATCAAAATATAATCCCCTTTTTAATAACCAGGAAAAAATCACGCAACTTGAACTGTTTTTTGCATAAAACGTTCATACAGAAAGACTGTATGCAATGAAAACGAATAAGATTAAGGTTTTACACATAGCAGACAAATTATCTCTTGGAAACTCAACGATTCATGGTGTAACCAGACTGTTTTCAATGTGGATTCCTCGTTTTGATCGTGATAAATTTGACGTTAGTGTCTGTAGTTTTCGAGCTAAAGATAAAGCCGGCGAATATTTAGAGAGTCATAATATAAAAGTGTATTATCTAAACAAGGGAAAATTTGATCCAACGACGCTTTCAGGGTTACTCAAAATTGTCAAAGACCATCAGTTTGATATTCTCCATCTCCATGGATACGGAGCGTGGACCTTCGGCCGCATTGCCGGATTAATTACAAAAACGCCCATTGTAGTTCATGAACATATGGTGGATCTTAATATCCCCCTCTACCAGCGCTTCGCAGACCAATTGTTATCTGGAACAACGACGCACGCTATCGCCATTTCAGAAAGTGTAAAAGATTTCATGGTTGAATACCGGCGTATAGCAAAAAATCAAGTCTCAGTCGTAATCAATGGTATTCCTTTAGAATCCTTTACCAATGGCAATACCAAAGTGGAAACCATTGATAAATGGCGTTCGGAACTAAACATTCCCCATGACCACAAAGTTATTGGTACAGTAGGGCGACTTCATGTCATTAAAGGACACCGCTATTTTTTGGATGCTGCAGCTGAGGTTCTTAAAGTTTACCCAAAAGCAACATTCTTAATTGTAGGTGATGGAGAACTAAGAGAAACGCTTACGGAACAAGCCCGCCAACTCAACATTGAGCAAAACGTACGGTTTACCGGCCATTGTCACGACATTGCTCCCCTCTACTCGTTAATGGATATCGTAATTATTGCCTCGCTGTCGGAAGGTGGCCCACTGACTCTATTTGAAGCAATGGCCACCAAATGTGCTGTTATAGCAACCAACTCTATTGGGTTAAAGGATGTAATTATTGAGGGTGAGACAGGGTTTCTTGTTCCTCCAAAAGATGCATCCGCGATTGCGGATCGTCTCCTTCGGCTACTGAGAGACGATGTACTTTTAGAAACTATGAAAAATACCGCCTTTAGAGAAGTCAAAAAGTATGATATTGAGGCAACAGTAAGATACTTAGAAGGGCATTACCGGCAGGTATTACAAGAAGCGTAACCATGCTTAAGAAAAAGCTAAAAAACTCCTTTGAAAAAAATGCCCTTGAACCACTTTACCCGAAATATTATGGAGATGACCAATGAATTCGCCCATTATGTTGCTCCATAACGCCAGGCGCAAGGCTGAGTCGGTTTGGGTTAAAAATGGTCCGGATATTCGGGCTGTATTTTCGGGCACAATGCCCCGTTTTCTTAAAGCGACTACGGCTGAAGAGATGGGGAATGAAATCCCCGTATTTACCTATCACTCAGTCGAGCCAGAACTATTTGAGACCCATCTCCATTATTTGGCTGAGAACAGTTACACCACTTTAGATGCAACCCAACTTGAGGAATGTATAAGAAGGGGAACCAAGCCCCATTCTCGAACCATAGCTTTAACTTTTGATGACGCGACCGGAAGTTTTTGGGCAGTTGCCTTTCCCCTCCTAAAGAAGTACAACTTTTGCGCCATCTTATTTGTGATCCCAGGGCTGGTTCCCGACGAGACACAATCATACCCTAACCTTGAAGATGTCTGGAATGGCCAAGTATCCTACGAAGAAATTATAAACCGAGAACGAACTCAGCCTTTGTGTACCTGGTCTGAGCTTTTGAAAATGCACCAAAGCGGCTTCGTTGATATCCAAGGTCACACCCTAACTCATTCGCGCATCAATATTTCTTCCAGAGTTGTAGATTTTATTCATCCAGGATTTGATCCTTGTTTTTTTAACAATATTGATATTCCAGTACCACGGGATGACTCAGCAGAATGCCCGGCCCGACGTTTTCGGTTAGGCCAACCAATCTATGAGTCGGCCTCAAGACTGAGTGGTAAAGCTCGTTTTCTTGAGGATACCGACATTACTGAGCAATTGGTCGATTACGTACAGGAACAGGGGAAGGAAGCCTTCTTTTCCCAATCTAACTGGCGCGGAATACTTTACAAAGAATATCACAATCTTCTAAGTACCCGTAAAAT
>JAGRBY010000711.1 GCA_020433835.1 Anaerolineae bacterium
TTAGTACTTCTCTCTATATCCGAACCGCTCATTCTCAACTGGCTGCAACATACTGCCGCCGTATCGCGCACAACTGTCCTAAAAGATTTGGACATCATCGAACCGTGGGCCAAAGTGTTTGGTCTGGAACTGATCCGCAAGCCTAATTATGGTATCGAGTTTAGCGGCAGCGAGTCGGCCCGTCGGCAAGCGCTAGCCGCATTAGCCTGGGGTGATACGCCGTTTGAAGATCATCTGTTGCAAATGGTCTTTGGAACCGGGTTGACCTTTGTCTTCAAAGATAATACCTCTCTCCCAATTATCGAGCGAGCTATCCAAATTCTGAAACGGTGGGATACGCAAACCGCTTTCGAGTGGGTTGCCTATGCCGAGGCACAATTGGGCGGCCGCTTTACCGATAACGCAGCACTTCATTTAGCTCTGGCTTTAGCCATCCAGACCCAGCGTGCCAAAAATGGGGTTTACTTTAACTGTGCGCCGGATACACTGGCCTGGTTGCAAGGGCAAAAAGTTTGGAGCGTTGCCTATGAAGTCGGCCAACTGATGTGGCCCGATGATGCCCGCGGTTTGGTCAATGCTGAAGTGGCGGCTATCGCCATGCATCTATTGTCTGGGCTGCGGCATCACTTATGGCTGCGCGATCTGGAAATCGATCCAACGCTTACTAATCTTATCGAACTGTTGATGGCCGAAGTGGCGATGGCGTTTGCTACACCCGGCCTGCGCCACGATACGCCACTGCGCGATGGTCTTGTGGCCCACATCATTCCGTCGTTTATGCGCCAGCGTTTTGGGTTGTGGACGCCGTCCACCTGGCCGGCTGAACAACTACCGCCTCGCTACAAACGCGAGTACTACATTGCCAATGAATTAGCCAAGATAGTTACCAAACACACCGGCGTTGTTTTGCCCGATGATGAGATAGCGACTCTGGCTGCCCTTTTGCGGGCTGCTTTTATCCGCGAAGGAACCAGCCAGCCGAAGCGCGTGTTTATCATCTGTCCTAGCGGTTTGGCAACATCGCAACTTCTGGCGGCACGGCTCAAAGCCCGTTTCCCCAGTTTGGATATTCGAGGCGTTCTTTCCATCCGTGAGTTGACGTTGGAACGCGTTGCCTCGGCTCAATTGCTCATTTCGACCGTATCGGTTCAATCACCACGATCTTCGCTAGACGTGATCAAGGTTCACCCGCTCTTGTTGCCGGAAGATATCGATGCGATTACACACTGGCTGTCGTAATGGATAAATGGAATTTTATTGAAAGGAAGGGAGGTGCTATTGGTTATTCACATCATCAACCCAAATTAAAGAGACACCGTCGATGACTTGGCGGTTCAACGGTGCCTCCCAAACAAAAGGGAAGGGCTTTAAGCCCCTCTGCGCCTCCATTATACCTCGCTTGTGCGTTAGGTTCAAGAGGGTGCAGCCTACAAATTCAAAATTTCACAAATTTCATACTTAAATTTGAATTATGAGCCGATCTGTACTGATGAATAACGGCTTTCCAAAGGAGGATTTCTAAAATGCAAGAACGTGTCCAAAGATTTGGTGGTTTCCTGGCAGCGATGATTATTCCCAACCTGGGGGCGTTTATCGCCTGGGGTTTGATCACCGCTTTGTTTATTCCCAGCGGTTGGGTTCCCAATGAAACGTTTGCCGGGCTTGTCGGTCCGATGATCACCTACTTGTTACCGCTGTTAATCGGTTATGCCGGTGGTAAATTGGTGCATGATGTCCGCGGTGGTGTTGTTGGTGCTGCGGCCACCATGGGGGCTGTTGTTGGTGCGGATGTGCCGATGTTTATCGGCGGTATGATCATGGGTCCGCTGGGCGGCTTCCTGATGAAGAAATTTGACGAGATGTTAGAAGGTAAAGTTCCTAGCGGCTTTGAGATGTTAGTTAACAACTTTTCGGCCGGTATTCTGGCCGGTGTTCTAGCCGTTTTGGCTCAGGTTTCAGTTGGCCCGCTAGTGCAAGGGTTAACCACTTTTATGGGCGCGGGCGTTCAGTTCTTGGTTGATAACCGGCTGCTGCCCTTAGCCGACATTTTAGTTGAGCCGGCCAAAGTACTGTTCCTTAACAATGCTATTAACCATGGGATTTTTTCTCCGTTAGGCGCTGTTCAGGTAGAAGAACAAGGCCGCTCAATCCTATTCATGCTGGAAACCAATCCCGGCCCCGGTTTGGGTCTGCTACTGGCCTTCTGGTTTATGGGTAAAGGGATGGTCAAACAATCGGCTCCCGGCGCGATTATCATCCACTTCTTCGGTGGTATTCATGAAATTTATTTCCCCTATGTATTAGCTCATCCGATTATGATCGTGGCTCTGTGGGCCGGTGGCATTCTGGCTGACCTCTGGTTTGTAATTATGAATGCCGGCCTGGTTGCGCCTCCAGCACCCGGTTCGATCTTTGCCTACCTGGCTGTAACACCACGTGGTCAGCATTTCGCGGTGTTTACCGGTGTCTTTATTGCCGCGGCGGCTTCCTTCCTGGTTGGCTCCTTCTTGCTCAAACTCTATCCGGTTAAAGAGGTGGACTCGGAAGAAGCGGCCGACGATTGGGATTGGGAAGAAGATCCCGAATTTGGCGGTGCCGCAGCTCCGGCCAGCTAATTAGCATCACAACATTTTCGAGCGGTCCACAGATGATCACAGAGTGTCCCACAGTCAAGTCATCATTCGCTCGAATGGGTCAAATCTGTGCCCATCTGTGGACCCGATTTACATCAATAATATAATATATAGCAATTCATAGAAGAATTTACCAAAGGAGAATTTATCATGACAAAGTCAATTTCGGCCTCTGAAGTCAAGAAAATGGTCGTAGCTTGCGAGGCCGGTATGGGGTCGAGCTTAATGGTGACCAATAAGTTAAAGAAAAAAGTAAAGCAAGCTAATTTAGATATTTCCGTATCCCACACTCCGGCTCGCTCCATTCCGCAAGATGCTCAGGTTGTGTTTGTTCACAAAGGTCTGGCCAAGTTGGCGTTGGAAAAAGCACCGTGGGCCGTCATTATTCCCTTCGATAATTTTATGAACATTCCTGCGTTTGATAAAGTTATTAGTGCTATCCAGAGTGATGGCGAGATCAAAGGAATAGGATAATGAGCATCATTAGCCCAGAGACCATCCAATTAAATGCCAAAGCCAGCAGTAAAGAAGAAGCCATCCGCATGGCCGGCGAGCTGTTGGTAAAAGCGGGTCACGTTACGCCCGAATATGTTGAGGGTATGCTGGCCCGCGAAGAAACCATGTCTACCTATATTGGTAATGGTGTCGCCATCCCGCATGGCCAGTTCGAAAATAAAGCTGCTATTAAAAGCACCGGTATTTCGGCTGTACAGTTTCTAGACGGCATCGAGTGGGAAGAGGACGAAGTTGCCTATCTGGTCATCGGCATTGCCGCTACTGCCAACGAACACGTTACCGTTTTAACCAACCTGGCCGAAGTAATCGAAGAGCCGGAAGATGCTGAAGAGTTGATTCGCGCCACCGACCCCATGGAGATAGTCGAAAGACTCAGCCGTCCTCAAGAAGAATCCGAGTTGGCTTAAGGGCCGCTGGATAAGAGAGACGAACCATGAAAGAACTTGATCTCATTGTACCCAACCCAACTGGATTGCACGCCCGACCGGCTAAGGTTTTTGTAAAAACTGCCAAGCAGTTTAAGGCCGATATTCGGGTCAAGCACGGATCGAAAAAAGTAAATGCTAAAAGCGTTATCTCTGTCCTAACCCTGGGTGTT
>JAGRBY010000712.1 GCA_020433835.1 Anaerolineae bacterium
CATTACAACAATTTGATTTGTCGCCTGATGGTCTTTGTGTTGATCTCGAAAATAAGGAATGAATAGTTGTTGGGGCCGATCACGTTGCAAAATATCGGTCACTTTTTCTACAGCGGCATCGATGCACTGGTTTAGCATTCCATCCTCAAATCCCAAAAAAGAGACATCGCTGCTACTAATATGGAGTAGCTCGCAAGCAGCCAGTGCTTCACTGATCCGTAAAGCAGCCAGCTCTTCCTTAGGCATTATTTTGTTAGATGCACTGCCGTCCGTGGTATAAACTACTTTCACCAGAGTGTCCAGAGATCGCTTTCGCAGAATTGTTCCACCACACCCCAAAGTTTCATCATCCTGATGGGGAGCAAAAACCATGGTAGTTTGGTTGATGTCAGTTTCGGTTAACTTTACGGATAACTGGTTGATAATGTTCCTCCAAAGTTGCGCACGTTTTTTAACAGCAAACTGATTAACTTGAGAATATTCAGGGATATGCTGCCTCATCTGTTCACTCGACCTCAATTAATACAACATTGTTAAGTTGGTCATAATTTTTAGACGCCGAATTCATATCGGGTACCCGAGGATTTGAAGCACTTAGATTGAGGTTTAAACACCAGGATTTTCTGATACGAGCTAATCTGCTCTTGAACCTGGTAAGCTTTATTCACCATCACTTGTTGGCTTTGCTGCCCCATAGATAATCGTAGATCCTCGTCAGTTAGCGACTGAACCATGCCGTCGTGCAGGTCATCGGCATTGGCAACTTCCACCCGGTGGCCGGTTTGGCCCGGTCTAACCAGATCGATTACCCCGCCCACCCCAAAGGCTACGACCGGGGTGCCGCAAGCCATGCTTTTCAAAATGAACAGGCCAAAGATTTCGGCTCTGGTGGACGAGACAAAAATATCGGCGGCGGAAAAGCTAACGGCCTTTTGATGGTCATCCCGCTTGTAGCCTAAATTGTAGACCGGGATATCAATCTGATCGGTAATCGCCTCGCCACCTTCGCCAATAATCAGCAGAACGCACTCCGATTTGAGAGCAGTCGGCAGAAAATCGCCGCCTTTGTTAGCTTGCGTTCTCATCTCACTACACAGAGCCACAATAATAAGACAAGAATGGTGATAAATCCGATTTTTCAGCTTCCACTCCCACCAATGGGTTCCGTCTCGCTTAATAGCCAGGTTCACATCCAAATACGGACAATGGCCGCAACCAATTTGCCAGCGCCGACAATCATAGCTAACCACACAGTGGCCCGTAAACGGCCAGAAATCATGCAAGGAAAAGAGGACCGATTTTTTGGCCGTTAAGCCGGTAAGTGCCAAGTAGTTGAAGAGCCGTGGGTGCCATGAATATGAAGGATATCCGCTTTTTGATAGACCTCAATCCTTGTCACCGTAAATGAGTTAAGGATATGTTCATTAGTAGGACTCATCAAAAATGTTAACCAACCAAAAAACTCTGCGACAAATAGAACCAAGGATTTTTCCAGCGGCTTCCTTCGGTTATAAATATAGAGTCCGATAACGTATCGATCCCAACAATCGCCCAACACGGCTTCCGGCTTGACAAATCCAGAGCGCTTTTTCTTGTTGATCCACATTTCTAGAAAAAAAAATTATTGGCATTTTTTTTAAGATTTTCTTATACATCCTAAAGGCTTTCCGGACAGATGACTCAGGCAATCCGTAGGGAGCAAAGCGCCGGTAAAGTAACGGATTAGCATAACCAAATCTGACATGCTGCTTCCACAACCCCCGCAACGTTGTACGATAACGATAATAAACCACAGCATCAGAAGCATCGTAGATTTGACACCCACTTAGCTGCAACCGCCAAGACAAATCTGCGTCACCACCACTCGGTAACTCTTCGGTGAAGCCTCCTACAGCGTCGAAATTTTCTTTTGACACGGCCAGATTACAAGTCATAACGAATGGCAAAAAACCCATCATTTTTTTTCCCCCCCCTGTTGAGGGAGGTGGTCGCCAAGGGGCAGAGTGGTTAAGCGTCTCTAAATCAAGTGCTCCGGCAACGAAATTGTGCACCTTCAAAGCCTCAGCAATCGCATTTAACCATCCAGGGGCTACAATATCGTCTGCATCGCAAAAAATAAGCGCAGTTCCTCTGGCAGCACGGGATCCTTCATTATAAGCGTATGTTCTTCGTCGCGCCTTCAGAGCGTGAACTAGACGGAGATTTGGCATTAATTGTTGATAGTGTTCAACGATCTCAACAGTTCTGTCGGTAGAACCGTTGTTTACCAGAATTATCTCCCAATCACCGTCATAATTCTGATTCCTAAGGGCCTCAAATTGCTCACATATAGTATCTTCTGCATTCAAAGCGGGAATAACAATGCTTAAGAGTTGAGGACTACTTGATTCCTCCCCTGCGAATCTTTTCATAATTTTGAAAAGCCCTTTCCTTATTTAGCGGCTCTAAAGGTAAAAAGTTCGATAACGTATAGAGCCAATAAGACGGCCCAAGATACGTCCATACTTTCGGATCTGAATAGCTTTTCTACTTTGATCAGAATTAGTTAGTACTAAAGGTATCTTTTTGACCAATCTCTTATATTCATTCCAAACAGTTCTATATGAAGAGCGAGGCATCCCATGAATAGCAAAGCGTTTATATAAATGTGCATCCGCTTCGCCAGCCAATATACTTTGTCTGAAAATAGATCGAAATGTTTGGCGTTGACGATAATGCATTATTGCCGGAATAGTAGCGATTTTATAATTACTTAATTGCAGCCGCCAAGAAATGTCTGCATCCTCACACATCAAAAAATCTTCTGCAAAGCCCCCAACCGCCTCAAATGCTACGCGTGTAACCGCAAAATTAGCGGTAATAGCCATGGGTAAGAAGTCTAAATGGGGTTGAAGTCCAAAGACTCTAGTTAGCTTTAGCGCGGGAATCTCATAATTTAGAGCACTATAGTCTAAACAACCGGCAACAACGTGGCTCCTATTCAGGGCTTCAGCCAACATCGACAACCAATTTTGCGAGGCAACATCATCGGCATCGCAAAACACAAAAGCATTACCTTTAGCGGCACGAACACCGACATTACGGGCGTAAGCCGCTCCACGCTTTTCTGGCGCATCAATGATGCGTAGGTGCTGGAACTGCCTCTGATAAGATTGAGCTATGCATAGAGTATTATCAGTTGATCGATTAACTACAAGTACAATTTCCCATTCGCCTTGATAATCTTGCTGCTTTAAAGCTTCTAACTGCTCCCCTAAGGTATGTTCAGCATTATGAGCTGGAATTATTATGCTTAAAAACTTATCGTGTTGAGCCTCGGTAAAACTTGAATAAGCATAGTCTGGGTTTCTTTCCATGCCTTAAGCATTCTCCATCGTTTGGATTATGAAAAAATAGTTGGTAGTGGTCAAGGAGTAAGTGATAGATTGTAATGAAAGATGAACCATTTAGTGACAAGGTGATGAAATTTATCAGATTTAGAAAAAGATAAGGTTTTGCGAACATAGCGAGCCAAGCGTTGTCTGAGAGTACAGTTCCAGCGTTCAACATGAGCGGTCTGACCACTCTGTTTGTCGACAAGGTGATGGCGACCCGTTGAGAGGAGTTGCTCATAAGCGTGCCAGAAATCACTGTAGGAGCGGCACCGCCGATAGGCGACTGGAATGCGTTGCCACAGTTTACGACAGGTGCGACCACTGCGGTCGCCAATGACATAAGCCACGACTTGCCGCGTGCGGCGACA
>JAGRBY010000713.1 GCA_020433835.1 Anaerolineae bacterium
GATTGGCTTATTCGTAAAGGCAACTTTGAATTCACTATAATAGTTGGGGGTAACGTATGGGCCAAGCGCATTAGCCTGGCTGTTAAGCGGAACCGTTAGCCCATACGGAATATACGCCCCGCCGTCGTGGATGAAGTTATGTTTCAGCCCCAGAATACGGCCGTCGCTAGTTAAAGCGAGTTCAGCTTCATGAACCTGGCCGCGTTCTTGGGTGGTGGCAAAAAAGTTCTCCTGGCGATCTTCAATCCATTTCACAGGCCGGTTCAGCTTCATCGACGCCCAGGGCAACAGCACTTCTTCCTGGTAGAACATCATAATCTTCGGCCCAAACCCCCCGCCGATGAAAGGTGCTACCACCCGCACCTGATGCTCCGATAGCCCCAGCATCCCCGCCAGCCCGTTGCGAATGACAATCGGGGCCTGGGTTGTGTCCCAAATCGTCATCTTTTGGCTTTTAGCATCCCACTGGGCCACGATACCCCGATTTTCCATCGCGGCGGCGGTGCCTCGGTCATAGATGAGTTTGCGCTTGATAACCACATCAGCTTTTTCGACAGCCGCTTCGTAGTCGCCTTTTTTCTGGATGACGTAAGCGGCCATATTCGAGTCCAAGTCATCGTGAATAGTCGGCGCATCCTCGTTAAGGGCTTGTTCGATGTCGATGACGGCCGGTAGCGGATCAATCTCAACCCAAATATCGCCCACGGCGTCTTCGGCGATGTAGCGGCTCTCGGCCACGACCATCACAATCGGCTCGCCGACAAAGCGAACTTTATCTTTAGCCAGTGGCACCTGCGTTCGCTGGTTGAAAATCAACCCTTTGATGGTGGGCGGCGGTGGCACCAACAGCGGGCCGGGCTGCCAGTAATCGCCTAAATCTTCGGCGGTATAAATGGCAACCACGCCTTCGCGTTCTTCTGCCGCCGATATATCGATCTCTTTAATGTAGCCGTGCGCGTCCCGGCTGCGATAAAAGGCAACGTGCAGCATATTGGCAAAATTGACGTCATCGACGTGCAGCGCCTGGCCGGTTAACATGCGCACATCTTCGTTCCGTTTGATGCGTTGACCAAAATAACGGGTTGACATTTATTGGCCCTCCATTTTCGCAGCGGCAATCTTGACCGCATCGACAATATGTTGATAACCGGTGCAGCGGCAGATATTGCCGGAAAGCGCTTCGCGGATTTCTTGTTCGCTGGGGTCGGGGTTTTCTTCCAAAAAAGGCAGCAAGGTCATCAAAAAGCCGCCGGTGCAAAAGCCGCATTGCAAACCGTGCGCTTCGCGGAAACTGGCTTGCAGCGGGTGCAGATTTTCTTCGTTGGCATCCGGCGGCGCTAACCCTTCGATAGTCATAATCTCGTGGCCGTTAGCCTGCACGGCAAACATAATGCACGAACGCACCGGTTCGCCGTCGAACAGTATCGTACAGGCTCCACAAACGCCGTGCTCGCAGCCAACGTGCGTACCGGTCAGCCCCACCTCGTGCCGAATAAAATCCGACAGCAATAACCGAGATTCTACTTCCCGTTCGTACGCTTGACCATTGATGGTGACAGTGATGGTGTGTAGGTTGTTCATTCTTTAATCCTTGGTGAATGGAGATTGGAGACTAGAGACTGGAGATTAGAGATTATGAGATAAGGACATTAGTTAAATCCAATCTCCTAATCTCCAGTTATCCAGTTATCCAATCTCTAGTTAACCAGTCTCCAGTCTCTGTTATTATTCCTGTTTAGCTCGGGCTGTTGCTGTTGCCAAAACCTGTTTGGCGAGTACCTTCGCCAGATGCCGCCGATAGGGAACGGAGGCGTGGATGTCGCCGGGTGGGTCGATGTCTTGCCCGGCAGCGATTTCGGCGGCGGCTTCGATGGCTTCGGCGGTGAGCTTTTGGCCGATTAACGCGGCAGTGGCTTGATGGGCCTCAACCGGTTTATCGCCAACGCTCAAGTAAACCAGCCGCGCCGATTCACACAGCCCGCCGGCATCAAGCGTCACCGTTGCGGCCACGCCGACCAGGGCATAATCGCCATGCCGCCGGGAAACCTCGCGGAAAGCGTAGCCAGTGTGTGCTGCCATCGGTGGGATGACGATTTCGACCAGCAGTTCTTCCGGTTCCAGGGCCGTTGTAAACAGGTCGACAAAGAATTCGTCGGCGGTGAACCAGCGTTCGCCGCTGCTGCTTTGGGTGCGGAAGCGAGCGTTGAGGGCTGTAGTAACGGCGGGTAGCTCAGAGGCCGGGTCGGTGTGGGCCAAATTGCCACCAAACGTGCCGCGATTGCGAATTTGGGGGTGGGCAATATACGGCATTGTTTCGTGAATCAACGGAGCGTGTTCGGCGATAAGCGGTGATCGTTCGATGCTGCGTTGGCGGGTCATTGCGCCGACAGAGATACTGCCGTCGGCGGTGGGTTGAATGTAGGCCAACTCGACGATGCCGTTCAAATCGACCAAAACCTCCGGCTGGGCCAGTCGAAAGTTCATCGTGGGGATTAAACTTTGGCCGCCGGCCAGCGGTTTCGCTTCATCGCCGTAGTCGGCCATAATTTCTAAAGCTTCATCAAGCGTGGTTGGAGCAAAATACTCAAAGGGTGGTGGTTTCATAAATGGAATACACCTATATTTAATAGCAGTGAGCCTTTAGCTGTTAGCTATCAGCTTTTTTGTTAGAACCAATTGCCATGCCCTAATAAGAATGGGCATTATAAATGATTAGAGCTATGTTTGCAATAGAAAAAAGAGTCGAAGCTTTAGCCGGGAGAGCGGTCTACAGGGACCGGCTGAAGTCTCGGCTCTTTTTTGGAGATGAGGAGATAAGGAGATTTGTAAGGCCAATCTCCTTATCTCCAATCTCCTGCCGGATCGCTCAGCTTTATTTAATGGCTGATCCTTAGCAAATCATCCTACAAAACCCTACATTTCTCAGCCTTCGCCTTAGCCTTTCTCTTCTTCCTCTCCAAAACGTTCAAACCAACGCGGCCAGTACTTGCTTCGGCCTTCTTGCCACAGTTGATATGTAATCTGCATATGGCCCAAATGAAGCGCCGTATGCTCGATGATGTGCAGCAGCGCCCAGCGCACCGGCACGGTGCGGCCTTTAACTTCGCGGCTGGTGTTGAGTTCGGCTTCATCCAGCGTAGCCAGAATGTGGCGCGTTTCTGATGCCGTGTTTTTTAGATGCTGCACCAAATTGGTGGCATCGGTGGCTTCAGTAACAAATTCAGCATCCCGATCGCGTGTGGGTGGCTGTTGGCCGATGACCTCCGCAATCCAAAAATGCTCGGCTCCGGCCACGTGAACCGCCAACACCACCAGCGAATTGGACGCATGATCATCAACCTGCTCGGTGGGCCGCCAGTTCAGCGCCTCGGTGGGCAAGTCAGCAATCAACCCGCTGATTTGCTCGTGCAATTCTTCAATTCTTTGCAGATAGTTTTGGAGTTCGCTTAGCATTCTAAAAGCTCATATAAGATTAATTTTTCAGTAATCCCATTACTTTACAAAATTGCTCGGGATACATGATCTCGAACTGCTGGCCCGAAGGCAATGTTTTTAGAAAGTGGCGATTGTCTGAAACAAATATGTTTATTTTTCGCCAGTCGCAAAATGCTCCAATTTCGGCATCCCCTTTCTTTAAGCCTTGTTGGTTAAACGAGACTATAAGGTTTTGAGGGACTTTTTCGTAGTCAATATTGGCACCGGATTGCATTACAAGCTGGTAAAATTGTTTCA
>JAGRBY010000714.1 GCA_020433835.1 Anaerolineae bacterium
GCTAACGTCCAGCCCCACTTCAACACCGACCACCACGCCGACACCCATCGCCACCGCGACGCCAACCGCAACCCCCACCCCGGAACCGGAAGAACTGAAATACGTTGTTCTCATCAGCATCGACGGACTGCGGCCGGATGCGCTGGAGATTGCCGATACGCCCTCGCTCGATGCCTTGCGCGTTGCCGGAGCCTACAGCCCCCGCGCTCGATCCGTGCTGCCGAGCGTTACGCTGGTCAATCACGCTTCGATGCTGGGCGGGATGGGGCCGGATAAACACGGCATCACCTGGAACGTGCTCGACCCGGAGGCCGGAAAAATCAACGGCCCGACACTTTTCACCGTAGCGCATGATGCCGGGTTGACCTCGATGATGGTCGTCGGCAAACCGAAGCTCGATCATATTGTGCTGCCCGGCTCGGTCGATAACTTCATCCACGCCGGCTATACGGATCGTCCGATTGTCAACCAGGCGCTCGACATTGTTGAGACCGACCTGCCCGATATCCTGTTTATTCATCTGCCCGATGTTGACTCGGCGGGCCACGCCACCGGCTGGATGCAGCCCGGCCAATTGGCAATCATCAGCCTGACCGACGGCTTGATCGGCGAGATTGTGGCGGGGTTGAAAGCCCAAGATGTGCTCAAAAACACGCTGCTCATCATCACATCCGATCACGGCGGCAGTGGCTTGGCCCACGGCACCGCTTCGGCTGAAGATGCGACCATTCCTTGGCTGGCGGTGGGACCGGGCATTCGCGCCGGTAGCACCATCGAGCAGGATATTGTTATGTATGATACCGCGGCCACTATTCTGTACGCGCTGGGCTTACCCATTCCCGACCAGTGGGACGGTAAACCGATTACCGAAATTTTTATCCAACCCGAACCGTAACAGCGCCCGCGCCAACCGTATACGGACAAACCACGTATGTTTACCATTATTCCGGCTAAACCGTTTCATGAGGCTAAGACCCGGCTATCGTCTGTTTTAACTCCCGATCAGCGAGCAGCATTGAGTCAACGCTTGCTGCACCACACGATTGACGTTGCCAGCCATATTGGCGACGTAGTCGTCATCTCGCGCAGCAGCGCCGTGCGGCGGCTGGCTAAACAGGCCGGAGCCTGGGCGCTGGTCGAAGGCGAGTCCGAACTTAATGCGGCGCTGTGCCAGGCCGCTCACTGGGTTGCTGCTTGTCATCGGCAGCCCATCCTCATTCTCCCCGGCGATTTACCCCTGTTAACCACAGCCGATTTAACGGAAATGATGGCCTTGCACCGGCCCGCCCCGTCGATGGTTATTGCTCCCTGTCGGCGCGACAGCGGCACCAATGCCCTATTCCTCGATCCGCCAGATGTCATCGATTTTCAATTTGGGCCAAACAGTTTTGCCAAGCACATGCAAGCCGCTCAGACCAAAGGCATTGCGGTGGCCGTTTATCATTCACCATCGATAGCGTTTGATGTTGATTTGCCGGAAGATGTGATTTTGTGGGGGGTGGAGATTAAATAGCCTGGGAGTAATTGGTAATTAGAGATTGAATTACCAATTACCATCCTAAGTCTCTGCCGCAGCAACAGGTAGCGCAATAACAAACGTCGTACCCAGCCCGACCTCGCTCTGGATATTAACGTAACCGTGGTGGGCTTCGACAATTTCTTTGATGATGGCCAGACCTAACCCTGCGCCGCCGCCCCGTTTGCGGCTTTTGTCGATTTGGTAGAAACGCTCGAAGACGCGGGCTAAGTCATCGGCGGGAATGCCGGGGCCGGTGTCGCGGATGCTGATTTGAACCATAGGGGGCGATATCGTCGATTCGTCAGACATCGTTCGTGACGAAGTCGGATCGATAGTACGGGCGGCGATCATAATTTGCCCGCCGGCCGGAGTGTGGCGGACGGCATTATCGAGCACGTTGGTGAAAACCTGGGCCAGCCGGTCGCCGTCACCAACTACGGGCGGGATAGTGTCCCAGCGTCTGACAATATCAAGCTGTTTTTCAACAGCTTGCGGCAGCAGTCGATCGATGGTGCCGTTGAGAATTTGGGCCACATCAAGCGGCATTTCATTCATCACAATCTGGCCCGACTCGATACGTGCCAGATCGAGCAGATCCTCAACCAGGCGACTCATCCGTGACGCTTCCTCGTGAATAATCTCTGCGGCTCGCCGCCGAGCAGCCTCGTCCTGGGCTGCCCCTTCCATCAGAGCTTGTGAAAACCCTTTAATTGAGGTTAGCGGTGTTTTTAACTCATGCGATACGTTCGAGACAAAATCACGCATCGCTGCCTGCGCCGCCTCGACCCGACCGGCCATCGTATTGAAACTGGTGCTGACCCGCCGAATTTCGGGCGGACCATTTTCCGGTACGCGGTGGGCGTAATCGCCCGCGGCCACAGCCGTAGTCGCCTTGGAAATATCGCGCAGCGGCAGCGCAATCGAGCGGGCGATCAGCACGCCAATCAGCAGCGACACCAGCAGGCTAATTACCCCCGCTGTGATAAACCCCAATCCCAATTGGGAAATAATAGGCGGCAGGCCCGATGGTTCGGGCGCAACGGCCATAACATAGCCAATTGGATTATCTGTATCGCCGACGGTATGGGCAGCAAACGTAATGGTTTCACCATCGGGCGATTGAAAGCTGCCTACCCGCGCTGCGTCGGTTGCCACTTGCCGGGCACTGCTATCAAGCGCCAGCACCTGACCGACCCACGCATCTGCCGTGTCGGCCAAAACGCGCGATTGCCCATCAACCAAAAGCAAATGGGTCTCGTTTAACAGCGAATTGCCGCTGATGCGTTCAATCAATTCGGCTACAGAGCCACCACGGTTCAAAAAGATATCCACCTGACGTGCGGCCAGGCGGCTTTGATTGACCAACTGCACGCGATTGATGCGGCTTTGGATGGGCCGGGAAACAAGCACCAACGTACTAAAAGAGAGGCACAGCGTGATGAGAATAATGAAGGCAAAAGAAACCATCAAGCGGCTGCTGAGGTTCATGGCGTGCAGACCAACTTATAACCAACTCCCCAGACGGTTTCGATGGTCACCGTATCGCTGCCTTTGAGGCGTTCGCGCAGGTGGGCTACGTGAACATCAACCGTGCGGGTTTCGCCGTAGAAATCAAAACCCCAGGCCAAATCGAGCAGCTTATCGCGGCTGAGGGCCAGCCCCTGGTTTTCGACAAAGACTTGTAACAGATCGAACTCTTTGGTGCGCAGCTCAAGCGGTTGACCGGCTAAATAGGCTTCGCGCCGGGCCGGGTCGACGGTCAGCGCCCCGGCATGGAGCGGCGCTTGGTCGGCGGGAGCCGCCGGCATCACGTTGCCACGCCGCAGCACCGCTTTGACTCTGGCCACCAGTTCGCGGGGATTATAGGGCTTGGTCATATAATCATCAGCCCCCAATTCCAGGCCAACAATCTTGTCGATGTCGTCATCGCGGGCGGTCAGCATGATAATCGGCACCTGACTCTTGGCGCGGATGGTCTTGCACACTTCCCAGCCGTCCAGTTCGGGCAGCATCAGATCGAGCACAATAAGGGCAGGCTTAAGGCTTTCTACTTTGCGCAGCGCTTCTAAGCCGTCAACAGCGGCTTCAACCTGATAGCCTTCGTTTTGCAGATAAAGGCGACCTAGCTCGATGATGTTTTGTTCGTCATCTACAATGAGAATGAGTTCTTTGGTCATCGTAATTTGTCCTGGGGAGACTGGAGATT
>JAGRBY010000715.1 GCA_020433835.1 Anaerolineae bacterium
GGCCTGTCGTGAAGCGATCACCATGGCTCAATCGATGGGGCTGACCATCTCCTGCGATCTCAACTACCGGCATGCGCTCTGGAAATGGGGTAAAACATCCTTAGAGGTAATGCCCGAGCTGGTTGCCATGGGTGATGTAGTTATCGGCAACCCGGAGACGGTCGAGACGATGTTTGGCATCCGCGAGACCGATGCGGCCGGTAATGCGGTAGAGCCTCATCTTGTCGCCGAGCAGTTGGCCGACCGCTGCCCCAACCTGACCACTATCGCCTTCACCGCCCGCGAGTCCCATTCGGCCAGCCACAACACCTGGTCGGCGGGACTGTGGCAGGCAGGCCAATTTTACAGCGGGCCGAGCTATAACCTTGTGCCGATTGTCGATCGGGTTGGTGGGGGCGATGCCTTTACCGCCGGTTTGATTTACGGCCTGCGCCAAAAGCCGGACGACCCAACGTATACCGTGCGCTTCGCTACAGCCGCGGCCTGTCTCAAGCACACCATTTTCGGCGACAGCAATCTGGTCACAGTCGCCGAAGTCGAACAGCTCATGTCCGGCGACGGTTCTGGTCGCATCAGCCGCTAAACCCAAAAGTAACTTTAGAGCGAAATTTAAAGATTGTCCACAGATGACACAGATAAGCACAGATAAAATTGTTTTTGATAGGCCTTACGCAGTTCGTAGAACAATTTGCTAAATTGTTCGTGTTTCGAAGCCAACAAGAGGCACAAATTAGCAATTTGTGCTACAAAATCTTGATTTCGCATCAACTGCGTAAGTCTTATTTGATCCAATCTGTATCCATCTGTGTTATCTGTGGATATTTGAACGCTTCCAAGGAAAGGAAATCTTCAATGGCTTACATCATGCGCCTTGACGTTTACAACCAACTGTTGTCCACTGGCTTACTACCGCTTTTTTATCACGATGATATCGACACCGCGAAAGCAATCGTTGCTGCCTGTGCCGCCGGGGGAGCTAAACTTATCGAGTTTACCAACCGTGGCCCGATGGCCTACCCGGTCTTTGTCGAGCTGGCCCGCCACTTCGCCACAGCCGATCCGCCTATATTGCTGGGCATCGGCTCCATTCAGGATGCCCCGACCGCGGCGCTGTTTATTGCCGCTGGGGCCAGCTTCATCGTCGGTCCCAATTTCAACCCCGAGATTGCCCGGCTGTGCAATCGACGCAAAATTGCTTATCTACCCGGCTGCGCCACCGAAACCGAAATTGCCACGGCAGAAGAGGCCGGGGCCGAAATCTGCAAAATCTTCCCCGGTGAATCGGTCGGTGGGCCGGGCTTCATCAAAGCGGCAATGGCCCCCTGCCCCTGGCATCGACTGATGCCGACCGGCGGCGTGGATGCCACCGAAGCCAGCATTACGGCCTGGATCACCGCCGGTGCGGCAGCGGTCGGTATGGGCAGCAAACTCATCTCAAAGCAGGTCATCAACGACCGCGATTTCGACAGCCTGACTCGCCAAACCGCGCAATGTCTGGCCTGGGTTCAGGCTGCGCGGCGATTAGTTTGATGGTGGGGTAGTTGGGTGGTTTGATAGTTTGATGGTTTGTCGATAAAGCACTATCCAACCAACTAACTGACCTGAGTTTGATAATTAGACAGAACCTTCGGCAAGATTGAAAAGATTTTACTTGTTTTTATCTTCTAAATCCTGCCGAAGGTTCTGTCCATTTTCCTAAACTCCGAACTGAGGTTAACTCACTAACTAACAACCATCTCCGAAAAGGAGCACTTATGATATTGGATCAATTTAAATTAAACGGTCGTGTCGCTCTGGTAACCGGCGCAGGACGAGGGCTGGGCCAGGCAATGGCCCTGGCGCTGGCCGAAGCGGGAGCCGATGTAGCCGGTCTGGATCGCAGTGATGGCGCTGTCACAGCCGAGGCGATTCAGGCTTTGGGCCGGCGTTACATGCATTATTCGGTCGATTTGCGGCAGGCCGGCGTAGCCGATTTGAACGCGATTGTGGAACAAGTTACGGCAACCCTGGGGCGTCTCGATATTCTGGTTAACAACGCCGGAACCATCCGCCGGACGCCCGCCCTTGAATTTAGCGAAACTGATTGGGATGATGTGTTGGATATCAACTTAAAATCGGTCTTTTTTCTCTCACAGGCTGCCGGTAAGGTTATGGCCGCGCAGCCGGAAGGGGGGAAGATTATCAACATTGCCTCGATGCTTTCGTTTCAAGGCGGCATCACCGTCCCGTCGTATACGGCTTCCAAGAGTGGGCTGGCCGGGCTAACCCGGGCGCTGGCCAATGAGTGGGCCGGAAAAAACATCAACGTCAACGCCATCGCCCCCGGCTACATGGCCACCGACAATACCGCCCCTCTCCGCGCCGACGAGGAGCGGTCGGCCTCGATTCTCGGCCGTATCCCTGCTGGTCGATGGGGCACGCCGGATGATCTCAAGGGCATCGTAGTCTTTATGGCGTCGGATGCGGCTCGTTATCTGCATGGCGCGATTGTGCCGGTTGATGGGGGATGGTTGGCGCGATAGGGAGGGGATTAGAGATTGGAGATTAAGAGATTGTCTTATGCGCCTAATCTCTTGGTTTCATCAATCGGTTAAAAGTTGGCCAGCCAGTGAAAGTCGTTCTTCAGTCTGGGATAAAATTGTGTAAACCGCGTATAAAGCTCGTTGTAACGTGCGTGGCGGTCTGCGTCGGGATGGGTGATTGGCCCGTAGCGAACTACCTGAGCGCAGGCTTCGGACAAATCGGAATAAACATTGGCCCCCACGCCGGCCAGTAGAGCGGCACCGACACCGGCCTGTTCGGTGAGCAGCGACTGCTGCAAGGGCAGGCCAAACAGGTCGGCTTGAATTTGCCGCCAGCCGGTGCTTTCAGCGCCACCTCCGGCAGCGATGATGGTATCGACCTGCCCCCCGAGCGATAGACTTAGTTCGAGCGCTTGCCGCATAGCCATGGATACGCCCTCCATGACGGCTCGGGCCAGATGTCCGCGCTGATGAAAATGAGTCAAGCCGATGAATCCCCCCCGCGCCAGCGGATCGCGGTGGGGGGTGCGCTCGCCGGAGAGGTAAGGTAGAAAGATGAGGCCGTCGGCTCCGGGCGGGACGGTTTCGGCTTCGGCGCTGAGGATGGCGTAGGCTTGCGGGTTTGACGTTAGGCCGGTCATATCACGCAGCCAGCGCAGCGACAGCCCCGCCGATAAGATAGCGCCGAGGATGTAGGCCAACTCCGGCACGGCGTGGTTGAAAACGTGTAGCCCCGGATCGGTTTGGTTATGATGGGGATCGAGTTGAATGGGGGTAAAAATCTGTCCGCCGCTGCCCGTAGTGACCGAGGCTTGCCCCGGCGCAATCAGGCCGTTGCCGATGGCCTGGGCCGGTTGGTCGGCACACCCGGCTACAATAGGGATGCCGGGCGGTAAGTTCAGGGCTGCGGCAGCCTCAGTGGTCAGGTGTCCGGCTACCGCCGTTGAGGGCAAGACGTTCGGGAAAATATCGAGCGGCACACCGGCTTTTGATAAAATGTCAGCGGCCCAACGCTGTTGGTGAATATCGAAAACGCCGCTGCCGGCGGCATCGCTGATATCGGTGGCGACCTGGCCGGTTAAGCGCAGGCGCAGATAATCTTTGGGGAAGATGACCCTGTGGGTTTGCTCAAGAAGCTTTGGCGCGTTCTCTGCTAACCAAACCAGCGTGGCCCCCATAAAGCCGACGGCGGGCAGCGT
>JAGRBY010000716.1 GCA_020433835.1 Anaerolineae bacterium
TTTCGGGTAAGGAGATTTGGAGATGGGGAGATTAGCCCTACAAATCTCCTTATCACCTAATCTCTTTATCTCCATTTTTGGTAGTGCGGAAGTTATTTGTTTTCCAATGCATTGTGTCTTAGCTCTCCATCGGCATGCCCATTTCGGCGGGTTCATGGATGGCGGCTTCCAGGATTTTGCGAGCGACATCTTCTGCCGAGTCGGGCGGGGGCATCGGTTGGCCACTGTCCGGACGCCAGTTGGCCATGTTTTCCTCGAACACGGCGTTCTTGCCAAAATCCGTGGCGGTCATGCCCGGATGAAACAGCACAACCCGAATGTTATCGGCTGCCAGCTCATTGCGAGCCGTCAAGCTCAGGCCGTTCAGCGCGTACTTGGTCGAGGCATACGTGCCGATACCCGGTATCGCCATTTTGCTCACGTTAGAACTGACATTTATAATGACGCCGCCACCCTGCTCTTTCATCTTCGGTACAACCGCCTGTATCCCGTGGAGTGGCCCCAGCAGATTCAGCTCGATAATCTGGCGGTAGTTATCGGGATCGACCGTGGCGATCCAGCCCGCCACCGCACGCCCGGCATTGTTAATCAGGATGTCAATCCGGCCAAAGTGCTCGACAGTTTGCTCGATCAAGGCTCTTACCTGAGCCGGGTCGGTTACATCGGTTGGAACGGTTAGCGTTTCGGCCTCGGCCGGCAGACTCAGGGCGACCGCTTCCAATTTGTCGGCAGAGCGCGCCGCGAGGACCAGCTTCGCGCCCGCCTCGGCAAAAATGCGGGCCGTCGCCGCGCCAATGCCCATCGAAGCGCCGGTAATAATGACAACTTTGTTTTGTACTTCCATAATTGTTACCTCCTGGTAATAGGTGACTGTTGTCAACTCCACTTGTTTCGTGTAAAATGGAACAGTGTTCCATATCACGCTTCGTATTATACGGAACATTGTTCCGTTTGTCAAGTAGGAAATAGAATGAGGATTAGAAATGAGTAATTCACCAGCCGATGAAAGCAATGACGCCGGGCGTGAGGCCACCAAGTCTCAGCCGGTGCGTGCCGATGCGCAGCGGAATAAAGATGCCTTGCTGGAGGCAGCGTTAGAAGTATTCGCCACTTCGGGAGTAGACGCGCCTGTACGGGAGATCGCAGCCAAGGCGGGCGTCGGCGTCGGTACGCTCTATCGCCATTTTCCGCAACGCTCGGACCTGATCGTGGGGGTCTTCCGTCGCCAAGTCGACGCCTGTGCCGACGCCGCATCGGTTTTAGCTGAGGAGCATGCGCCGGTCGAGGCGCTGACGCTTTGGTTGCAACGCTTCGCCGATTTCATCGTGACCAAACACGGCCTGGCCGCAGCCTTGCACTCCGGAGATCCGGCCTACACCAGTTTGCCCGCCTACTTCGAGGGGCGATTCCGGCCTGCCCTAAAAGGGTTGCTCGACGCGGCGGCCAAAGCAGGCGAAGTGCGCACCGATATCGAGCCGGACGATCTGCTGAT
The DNA here is from genome assembly GCA_020433835.1 of Anaerolineae bacterium. The sequence goes on from JAGRBY010000716.1 coordinate 1,493, forward strand.
AGCGGTTAGCAGCCTGTGTATATCGATTTACAGCGACCCTGACTTCGCGCGCCGCATGGTGGCTCTGCTCGTCGATGGGTTGCGCTACAATGCCGGATCATCGGGGGATACGTCGAGCTAAAAAAATACGCGCTATGATAAGCGATGCATTACCGTTGAAAATATCATTGCCCCAATCTGGTCGAGCTATCCAAGCTCAGAAACAAGAACTGGAGGCAGACCTTGAAATGTCAAGCACCCAGGTTATTTGAAGATGGTCATTAGGGGGTGGCGTGTTTATCTATACATGTGTATTCTGGGTTTATTGAATAGCCCATCACATACACCGGATAAATCACCATGATTAGACACATTCTAGCCTTCCTAATTAGCCCCTTGATTGGCCTCGCAAGTTGCAGTGCTTATGCCTGCCTGGTCACTGGGCTTGACATCTATATTATTCGGCCTTACTGGAGCTTGCCTACGCCTGAAGATGATTTTCCTTATGGTCCAGGTTTAGCCGTGATCTTTTTGATGGCTCTTTTTGCGGCATATTTCTTGACCGCTACCATCGGCTTTCCCTCAGTTTTTTTTCTAACTTGGGTAAAAAGAGACAACTTTAGATATTTTGTTTTAACCGGATTAGGGGTGGGCATAGTTCTTGGTGTGGGATTGGGTTTACTCATTATGCAACCCGGTGATGCAATTTGGTATTGGCTGTTGGTTATTTCTTTTCCTATCGTTGGCAGTCTGGGGGCTTATATCTCATGCTGGTTGATTGTTAACCAATCGAAAGTGTACTTTTAAGAGAGCAGCATTCCACATTCATACTCAACGTGTAGGTTATCAAAAAACATAATACGAGTAAGTGCGATAAGAGTAATCTTTTGGTTGAGGTAGTAGTAAGAAATGACATACCTGAACAGTTACTTTGTAAAAATTAAAGAAGAAACCAAAGAATGAACAACAAACTAGAAAATGCCTTAAACCATTTGAACAGCATTTTGCCTTTAAAGCAAAGCCAAGAGGCATGTGCCCCGGAGATTAAAGAACTTCATCAACAGATCCTCCGCTCGTTTGTGACCAGAGGGCGTATCTTAACCCGCGAAGAAATGGCCCAATGGGTCGGTGACGTTCCGCAAGCAATCGATGTGCTGAGCAGCTATGATATGGTCACCTTCTCCGAGAGCGGTGAACCACTGGGTGCTTATCCCTTCACCATGCTGGAGCGCGAGCACCAAGTTCGCGTTAACGGGCACCAAGTCCACGCGATGTGTGCCTTGGATGCCCTGGCGGTTGCCCCCATGTTTGAGGAAACCACTGAAGTTACGTCCCGATGCCGGGTTACCGCTGATCCGATCACGATACAGATGTCAGGTGAGACGATTTTGAATTTGGCTGAAGTTCGGGATAATCATGTTGGTATTGCTTGGGAGGCGGCCGATGCGGCCTCATGCTGTGCGGATAGTTTATGTACGGAGATGATATTTCTGCGCGATGCCGAAACGGCTCAGAAGTGGCTTGCTGATGACTCGGCAGGGAGAGAAGTTTTTACCTTGCAAGAAGCTGTTCAGTTTGCCAGCCGGTTTTTTGCTCCTCTTTTGCCCTGAGTGATTCGCGATGAAGTAATCTGGCTGGTCTTCATCGGCTAAACTTTGGGCGCATAGTAGCCATTGCATAGTCGGAGGTGACTGATGAATGCCATATATGACGATATTGGTGCGACCTATTCCGTAACGCGTTGTACGGATCCCAAAATAGCCAAACAGCTTTATGCTGAACTTCAAGGCGCCACCCGGATTGTCAATATTGGGGCCGGGACAGGCTCATACGAACCTGAGAATGTAGATTTAGTCGCGGTCGAGCCGTCAGCAAAAATGATTGCGCAAAGGAAAAGCGGTTCTCATCCTGTGGAGCAGGCCTTTGCTGAAAAGCTGCCCTTTGAAGATAACACCTTTTCGCACGCGATGACGGTGCTGTCCATGCATCACTGGGAAAATAGAGCGCTGGCATTCAGCGAAATAAATCGAGTTGCCACAGAAAAGTTCATTGCCATCACCTGGGATCCTCACTCTGAACCGTTTTGGCTGACGCGAGATTACTTTCCGGAAATTCACGCAACGGATATGCGCATTTTCCCTGCTCTGGAAGAGTTTAATGACCATTTCGATGACGTTATCATGACACCGTTAGAGATACCGAGCGATTGCCAAGACGGTTTTTTCGCCGCCTTCTGGAAA
>JAGRBY010000717.1 GCA_020433835.1 Anaerolineae bacterium
GCTATCGGTGTTGGGGCCGGTGAACACGCCGTTGGCCTGGTATTCTTTCATACTCCCTATATGACTCGCTTTGACAGTGCCATCGAGCACGAAGGTTGTCTCACTTGTCAGCGACACCGTGCCTGAAACAGATGCCTTTAACGGAACCCCTGGCTCGGCAGCACGCGCCGATCCGACAGCTATTCCACCGGCGACGAGCGCCATCACCATAACGACAACTGCGACCAACTGCAATACACGATTGTTTGACATTTTGATTTCCCTTTCCTTTCGAATGTGATAATACTGATTTGGTTTGATTAACTGTCATCAGTATATCGCCATCAGGCTGGGAAAACATCGGGAGAACTCCCCATTGTTGGCCTCGGGGTAGGGAGTAAGGAGTAAGGAGTAGGGAGTAAGGGATCGAAACTGATTACTTCCTACTCCTTACTTCTTACTTCTCAAAGGAGGTAGAATTGAAATAGGGGCTTTTCCGTACTTTCCAGAGACGGTAGCAGGTTGGGTTACACTAACAGATTGTTTTCCATAGCAAAAAGGGTGGCACCGGCGCGGGTGGAGACATTAATTTTGGTGTAGATATTTTGGATGTGGCGGTCAACGGTTTTGTAGGCGATGGTCAGTTCAGCGGCGGTCTCATGCATCGTGTAACCACGGGCCAGCAAACGCAGCACTTCGATTTCGCGTCGACTCAACCCGGCAACCGTCTCCTTTTTGCCGGTGGGGGCCTGCTGACCCGCTGCTATAAGAACAGCCTTGACCGCATCGCCACAAAGACATCCGTCTTTGACGGCAGCGGTGAGTGCTTCGGCAGCACGTTCGGGCGCATAGGCTGGTTTATGGGCCCGGTGCTCCGTCATCGAACAAAAGGAGTTGGCAGCCGCCAAAATTCGGGCTGTTGGGGATAGCATCGTCCCGGAACAATTGCGATGATAGCCGGAGCAATCAAGCCGCTCGTGGTGAAGACCCGCCAGTGCGCCAATCTCGGCCAGTTTGGCTGGTCGCGCCAGTACCCGTTCGGTGTAGTAGGCATGCAGACGCACCTTCTCCCAATCCCGATTGGTCAAGGCTGATTTGCCCCAAATACCGGCGCTGATGCCCACTTTACCCAGGTCGTGGAGATAGCCGGCCCGGCGCACCAACCGCACATCAGCCGGCGGCAAGCCGTATTCTTGGGCAGCCCGAGCCGCCAAATCGGCTACGTGGCGGGAGTGGTTAAGAAAATAGGGTGACTTAATATCGGTAAAATCGGCAATTGCTTCGCAGGCCGTGTCGAACGCGGTATCGTCCAGGGTGTGGTGGGCACCCGGTTCGAGATCCAGCACCGTCTGCCAGGTCGGTTCAGCGTCCAGTTCGGCTAACAACGTCTCGGCCCGCTCGCAGAAAAATTCCACGAGCCAAGGGGCATGGGCACCGCCGCTGCGCTCGCGGGCCATGGCTACGGTTGCCGCCACACCGCCCAGGTTATAGAATATGACCGCATCGTGGGCCAATCCGGCCACGAGCATGGCCGGGGAGATAGCTTCCCCTTTCAGCGCCGGGACGCCCTGGCCATCCCAACGGGCATAGATTTGACCGACGGTTTGCACAAAACTTTCCGGAAAATTGAGGCGCGTTGCCAGACGTTTCGCTACTTCGCAATGACCGGGGAAGAAGCTGCTTGTCACCAAAGGGAGTTCAGCCATCTTTTGGTCAATTATTTGGGCCATTTGCTGCGGATTAGCGCCGGCATTGGCATGGCGAATATAACGCACCACCATCTCAACGGTACTCTCGATGTCGGCGGTATCAATTTCGGCGTACTCGGTTCGCAAGGCTATTTCATCACCTACAATCGAGGATAGCCAATAGGTATCGGCGTTACAGCCAATATAACGCAGCAAGGCTTCATAATAGGTGTCGCGCAGTTCGGCGTCACTCAATCCGGCCGCTTCACCCAGCCGCACGGCCACAATACATGTCCTCATGGCATGTTCCATGGGCTGCCCCATGCCCAGGTCAGTGGCTATGGAAAGCGCCGCCATCAACTCGGCCAAACGGAGAGAGGTTGAGTCTACTGAAGAATCTGCCATGGTTCCTCACCTTCGTAGGTGCTGCTTCTATAATAGAGGTTTTAATAGTCAGCCTACTCTTACAGCATATCATACTCGCTATACTGAGATTAGGGCAAAAATAGAAAGGGAGGAACAGGCTCAACAAAGAGCCGCTTTTCTTCTTGTGCTTTCCTCCTATTAAGGTAAAAAAGGTATCAATTCTCGTTTGTTACGGGCCAGTGTATAATGGGTCATTGACTTTACATACTTACAGTACCAATCGAGCGGGCGTACCCAAATCGTGTTCAATGTCTAGCTTAGCCCATCCCGGCTGCGGACATGAAGATGCTGACATTACACCTTCTGGGAGCAGCACTATGAACAACAACAAAACCACCCTGCCGGAACTGGCCGGGGTCAAGCACCGGTTTGTCACCCTTGGCGATGTGCGATTTCACATTGCCGAAGCCGGCGTTGGTGCGCCGTTGGTTCTGCTGCACGGCTGGCCTCAACATTGGTTTCTGTGGCGTCATCAAATTCCCATACTGGCCGAGTCGTATCGCGTCATTTGTCCCGATCTGCGGGGGTTCGGCTGGTCGGATGCACCGCCGGCGGGATATGACAAAGAGCAGTTGGCGGCGGATATTTTCGGGGTGCTTGACGCATTGGAAATCGGTTCATTTCGCTTGATGGGCCACGACTGGGGCGGCTGGGTCGGCTTCCTCATGTGTCTCAATCAGCCTGAGCGCATCAAGCGCTTTCTGGCCCTTAATATCGCTCACCCCTTTCAAAGCGTCGATGCTCGCCTCTTCTCCGCCTGGCGCTTTTGGTACCAGTATATCATCGCGACGCCAGGGCTGGGCTATTCCCTGATTCGATCCGCCTGGTTTGTAGAAAAGCTCATTACGCTCGGCTTTTCGCAGCAAGTTTTGAGCCAGAAAGAGCTGGAGATATATTCGAGGGTCTTGCGGGAGCCGCAACGGGCTAAGGCCTCGGTGTTGCTGTATCGCACATTTCTCTTGCGCGAGTTTTTCCCGATAGCATTGGGCAAATACAAGCAGCAACGCCTCGAAATGCCGGTGCGCATTTTGTTTGGGCGCAATGACTTCGCGCTGAGCGTTGATTTATTACGTGACTTTCAAGCCTATGGCGATGATCTGGCCATCGAATTCGTTGATGATTGTGGCCATTTCATTGTGGAGGAGAAGCCTGAGCTGGTTACCGGGCGGGCATTGACATTTTTTGTGCGCTAAGAAACTGCTTTAGGGTCCACAGATGGGCACAGATTCTCACAGATTTTTTCTTCTTTTTTGCCTTTTATCTGTGTTATCCGTGATAATCCGTGAGCAATTTTTGTAGCTCCTTGGAACGCATCAAGAGCCAAGATGAATATAATGACTATCTAAAAATTGGGACGGTTACTATGATTGATAGTTCAATTGTGTGTGCATATCTGTATATCATTAGCCAGTACGGCTATCCGCCACCGGCTAAAAATACATTCCAACATCTTGAACAGATGAAGAATCTGGGCTTTAAAAGCGTTGAGCTTGAAGGCATACGGCGTGATCACCTGCTCGAAATTTATCAGCAGCGTAACGAGATTGCCGGCCACGTTAAAGCCCTGGAACTACAGGTGCCCTACTTTTGCGTCGTTCTGCCCGGCCTG
>JAGRBY010000718.1 GCA_020433835.1 Anaerolineae bacterium
TAACATCGTGTCGCACCTGTGGCAACCACGCCATGTGAAACAATGAGGGTAACAAAAACGGCTCCATTAAATGGAGCCGTTTTTGTTGGATAAATGTTACGTCTTACGCCTTACGTCCTAATTACCGTAGGTATAGGGACCATAAGGGCCGTAGTTTTCTGTCGCCCCTGTGCTTTCAGTTTCCACAAGGGTGTAAGTTACATTACGCAAGATACCATCGAGATCGGTGTCGCGCATCGTATACGTGCTTTGGCCACCGGCACCGTTTGAATAAACAGTGCCAACCGTCGTTGTGATACCTTTTTCATGGCGGTAGAGGGTCCAGCTTACTGTACCTTGGCTTTCAAGTACCACCCACTCGGTGTCAATATGCGCTCCTGGTGTTCGCACGGTGTAGTTGGGTTCCGCGCTGAAGAACAGTGGATCTACCGAATTTGGGTCTTGGCAGTTGTTGGGGATCGACGTAGCTTGGCCCTGAGCTGGCAGGTAATCATCTGGATCGACACTAGCACCATCAAACACAGCCGCTAGTAAGAAGTCACTCGGTGTTTCCGTGCATGCAAAGTTCATGTCGGCATAGTCGATACCAATTTCTAGCGTGGTACCGGCAGCGGCATATTGCATCGGCATATAAACACAATTAGCAGTCGTTGGCCCAGTGCAGTATTGAGCATAACCTACGGGCGATCCGCTAGGTTGACCGGCGAATTGGATCCAAACTTCGGACCCAATGGCGGCATTACACTGCCCCACAGTGGCACCGGTACTGGCATTGTTATCTAGATCCAGACAAACGTCCACACGTTTATCCGCTTGTGGAGTCTTGCCACCAATTCCGTTTGGCAACCACGAGGTGGGAGCATAGGTCTCGAACTTCAGATAGAGGGTGCTTTGATCTGTCGATACGGTGCTAGATACCGATTCAAAGTCAACAGAGTCAAGGATGGCAGCTTCATTGGCATCAACGAAACGGATCGAAGAGCCAAACCAGTCAGACGGATCGCCATCGACAACAATGTCGTAGGCGAAAGCAGCGGGCACAGCGAAGAAGAGTAGGGCGATGAACAACAGAACCATCTTTCGTAATGCGCTCATTAAAAATACCTCCTATGGTTTATCAATGGTGAACGCATACAAATTCTAGTCTATAATACCCTAAAAGGTAAATAATGACACATATATACCTTTACGGGTATATATGTGTCGTTGTAGAGTTCTAGGAATTACTTCGTTACGGACGATGTAGCAAATAAACGACGAGGAACAAACCAATCACAGTGGTGGCAATAACAGGCAACAATGTCCCTCCAAACGGAGATGCTTGCGCGGAGAACGATTTAATCTCCACCGCAGCGGCAGATTGAGTAACATCGACCGGACCGATACTTGTAATTCCATCGGCATCATATACCTCCAGCCAGTAGTAGGTTGTACCAAGCGGTAGCTGAGTAATGTCTACCCACTCATAACTGGCCCCAGTGGTAGCCCCTGCATTTTGAGCCGGAATGTACTCGCTCTGTGGTTCCGCTGGCATTTGATCTGGATTGTCTGAGCGGTAAACATAAAAGCCCTCAGTGGTTTCTTCCGAAATCGTATGCCAAGAAACATGGGCTAGACCATCTATGCCGATATTCGCATTGAATAGCGCAATCTCAGTGGACAAAAGAGTGCAATCAATTTCCCACGAGAATGAGGTGGTGTCGTCTGGGTCTTGCACGTATTCCCCTGCTCCATTGTAAAACATTGACACATAGCGTGTCTTCGGGGCATCAGGGTCATTACACGCATCAGTGATATTAAATCCGGGAAGTGTAGCAAGGGGCACGGACCACTCAGTGGTATCACCCGCCCAAGCGGTTGTCGATCCTGCCACAGCCCCTTCAGTAAACGCACAGTCAGCAAGAGAACCATTCTGTGTGCCTACCGTGCAATCATAGAGATCATAGAGCTTGACCGGTTGATCGGCGCAGGGCGGGAAATTCGGTGGGTTACACATCGCCACATCGAAGAAATAGTCATAGCCACCAATGCCAGAACATAAACTCGGTCGATTTTCGCCGGTGGAAGGATCGCCATCAGCATCTAGGCAAACGGTAACATAAGGCTGTGCGCCTGCGGCAGTTGGCAGGCTTACTCGCCAAATGGACGGGGCGTAGGTTTGAAAGGCCCCATAAAGGTTTTCGGCATCATTGGTTTGGCCTTGCACGGCAATATCAAGACCGTCGTTGATGTCCGGCTCATTAGGCTCAAAGTTGAGTGCCGCAACGGGCCACTCGGTTAAGTTAGCATCAACCGTGACCATGAAGGCCCAGGCACTACTAACTATGATGAACAAGGCCAGGACAGCTATAAGGGTGGTTAGTTTTCGCATCACAAATCCTTTCGCTAAATATCCACAATATGGCATGAATGAGTGTATTCATACCCTTTAGGGTATTTTAGCGAAGAAATTCACCTAGCGCCAATAACGCACCCGCCACTTACCTTACTTTAACAACTTGCGTTGCAGGCGGTTTACTCTCCTTTTTGACTCGGCTACTGCCTCCGTTCCCGAATAGACAACCGGATCCCTGCCACCTACTTCGTCAATTAAGGCTTCCATTCTATCGCCCAAACTTTGCCACTCTTTCTGATGTTGATGGCTCACTTGCCCTTCCAAGGCCGCGTGAGCAACTCGAAGTGCATTGAGATCTGAAAGCTCGAGTGCCTGATAACTGCACGTTTTAGCAATAGCACGTACCTCAGCATCATAGCCATCAATCGCTATCTCCTCCGAGTCGGGTTCTGTTATGACCAGCACGGCTCCACTGCCCCCTCCATGCTCAATATCATAGTAATCGAGTGCTGGCTCAAGGCGCTGTACCTGGTCGAATAACCACCGCGTGATAGCGTCATAGCCTTCATCTGTTAAGCCCGTGAGAGGCTGGGCAATAACTACTCTGCCTTTCACTAGGTTGTCGCCACCCTCGGATAACGCTTCTTTTCGTAACGCGATAACTCGGTCAACCATCGTTTCTATTTGAGCCAGATCCAAGGCCCCCGAAGGTGGAACCTGACGTTGTTGGCGCTCGATTTCACTAAGTTGAAGATTTATCTTCTCTGCTTCTTCAAGTAATTGTCCTACCCGCTGATAGGTATGCCCCTTTACTCGATCCCTAATGGCCTCAATCCCACTCATCTCTCGCCAAACTAATCGTTGGACACCTATCACGTATTCTGCTGCCGGTAGATCGTCGGGACTAATTATGTTAGATAGCGGCTCGTCTATTTCTGTGATAATAGAATCATCATCCGATGACAGGCGCATGATGGCCATTGTGTCGCTCAGGTCAAACTCAATTCTTACCTCAGTATTTGCATCTTGTTCCAATAACCTGTAAGCCGCCTGTTTCAGCTTAGGCGTGGCTAGATCCTGCATCCCTGATTTGGGACGTAGGCACTTGTTGGCATGAATTACGATTCTCATGATTGATCCTCTTTGCAGATTGGGTTAGAGATAGCACTATCCATGAGTATACTCAACCATACCCCAAAAGGTATATATCGCACTGTTAATCTTTCATGGTGGGTGAAATCGAGGAGAACAATGACTGGAGTTACTCATTTGCTGATAGGCGTTGGCGGATACATCGCAGCGGCGCAAATAGCACCAAACATACTGGCACCCAGTGATAGTCTGTATCTAG
>JAGRBY010000719.1 GCA_020433835.1 Anaerolineae bacterium
CGAGCCGGATAATTTGACGCAAAAAGGGCGGCTGTATCTTATTGCGGATGCTGTGGCCGGTACGGCTTCGGCCCAAACCGCCAGCCGCTATGCTATTCAAAAAGTACTCCATAGTTTCTATACCAGTACCTCGAAAGATTTACAAGACCAACTCCTCACTGCCATAAAACAATCAAATAAAGATGTTTTTGAAAAAAACAACCAGCACCCTGAGCGGCGCATTATGGCGACTACGCTTATGGCGGCTTTGATTCAAGATGATAAGCTGCTGGTTGCCAACGTGGGCGATAATCGGGCCTATGTCGTCTGGGATAAAGACATCGAGCTGTTAAATCAGGAAGTTGCGCCGGTATCTGTAGCGGCCAAGCCTGAGAAAAAGGCCGAAGAGAAGAAAGCCGAAGACGATACCCAAACCCAGCCCACACAACCTCCGGCCAAAACAGAGGATAGCCCTAAATCTGAGGCAGCGCCGAAAAAAGCCGATATCGGCACTCCGCGCGAACGCCTGCCGCAAGCTTTAGGCTTTGACCCCGAAGTTGAGGTTCAATTTTTCTCGCGTAAACTTTTCCCAGGGGACATTGTTATTTTGGTCAGTGGTGGATTGGCCGGCTATATCGAGCCGAAAGAGATGGCCAAAGCCGCAACCGACAACACCCCGGAAGAAGCCAGCAAACAAATTATCGCTCTGGCCCGCGAGCGCGGCAGCCGCGACCAAATTGCCATTAGCATTACAAAAATTTTGCCTGAAACGGTTCAAAATCATACGCAAGTGCCCATGCCGCTGCCCACCGCGCCTAATTGGAACGATGTGGCGGCTCCGGCTAAACCCAGAAATGGAACCGGCCCGCTGCCGGTTATTACGACCAAGCCGGCAACTTCCACACAGCCCCTGCCGGATCCCACCAAACATTCAACCGCTACCGGCAAACTGCCGTCGCCCACTCCATCACCGGCCGCCGAGCGCAGATTTGGTGATCCGCAGTTAACCAAAAGCTTTGCCGAAGTTTTTGCCAAGGATAAAAACCGGTCGCGCTTTTACCTGATCGCGTTGGTTTGGGTGCTGCTGTTGTGCAGCAGCCTCTTTATCGTGTGGCGCTACGTTATTCCGCCGGAAACACTGGCTTCGGTGCCGGTTTTGGGTAGTATCGATACCTTGATACGGGGTGATGAGGCCGATCAGGAAGCTGTCGATGGTGGAGACAACCTGGCTGCTTCCGGTTCGCTGCTTCAACAAGATGCTGAAGCGGTCGCCTCACCGCAGCGAACGCTGCCCGCCGCCGCCAGCGACTTTGTCACCGAGGGTGATTCGCCCGTGGCTACGCCCCGCAACACGTTTTTTAATAGTCCACTTAGCACGCCAACCGTCTCCGGCAGTAGTGCCGATACCTTAGCCCGTTCCAGTGCGGCGGAAACGTTAAATCCCACACCCATCCCGTTGCCGACCATCGTTTTACCGGCCAACTGTGAAAACCGAGCCCGTTTCTACCGTGATGTGACCGTGCCGGACGGTACCCAATTTGCAGCCGGTGAGGAATTTGAAAAAACGTGGCTAATCACCAACGTCGAAAGCTGTCCCTGGGGGCCGGGCTATACGGTTCGCTTTCTCGATGGCGATGCGATGGGTGCCAACCGGTCGATTCCGCTGACCGAGCAGATTGCCCCGGAAACCAACGGCGAAATTAGTGTTTCGATGGTAGCTCCTTCCAAACCGGGCAGCTATCGCGGTGTGTGGCAGCTTCACGATCTCACAGGTGAACCGTTTGGCCCGGAGATGTACCTTGAAATTGAAGTTTTACCCGCCGGTCCGGCCACTATCGATGAAAGCAGTTCGGACGTGCTTTATGACTTTATCGCCAATGCCAACAAAGCGACCTGGTCGGCCGGTAACACCACCTACACACCGGTAGATAGCCGTATAACGGAAGAATTAGAAATTCCCGCTCCGCAAGGGCTGGTTGCCACCGGCACCGGCCTACTGCGTGGCAACCAGGAAAGCAACGGTAATGTCTTACTCACCTATCCCGATGCCGACCTCGGCTTTATCGAGGGCAAATATGTGGTTGACACGCCGCTACAACCCACCGATACTTTGGTTGCCAATTTAGGCTTCCCCAAGCTGTCAATTTTAAGTGACGATGGTGTTATCTTCGAGGTGGTATTTACACCCGATGATGGCTCGGAAGGTGTCCAAATTCTTTCAACCAACGTTCAGTATCAAGACAGCCCGGTTGCCGATGTGGTGCCGTTAAGCGGTATCAAAGCCGGCCAGACCGGCACCTTTACTGTTCGAGTTTTGAGTGGTGATAGCTTAAGCCGCGATTACGCCACTTGGATCGATTTACGCTTAATTCGACCGTAAAAAATAACCCTTTACCCTAAGAGAGCCGACTCGTTCGGCTCTTTTTTTTGCAAACCTGCCTTTAAGATTTGGCTTCCGGATAGTTATCGTGTACGCTAGCTGTAGAAATTCTGTTCAAAAGAGGCATGCATTATTTTAATGGAAGAGACTACTCCCCACATACGCAACTATCCGGAAGACGTCAAAATTGTTCGAGTTGATAATAGAGAATATATTGTTATTGGTACTGCCCACATCTCGCAAGAGTCAGCCGATCTGGTCAAAGCGGTTATCGAAGCCGAGCAGCCCGACTGTGTTTGCGTAGAACTTGATGAGCAGCGTTACAAAACTCTCTCCGAAGCACGCCGGTGGGAATCGCTGGATATTAAGGAAGTTATTCGCCAAAAGCAGCTTATCACCCTGCTGGTCAATTTGGTTTTGGCCTCATATCAGAAAAAACTGGGCCAAGAGTTAGGCGTGGCCCCCGGTACGGAACTTCTCGAAGCTACAAAGGTTGCCAAAGCCAACAATATTCCCATCGCTCTGTGTGACCGCGACGTGCGGATTACCCTGCGCCGCGCCTGGGCCTCGATGTCATTCTTTGAGAAGTTCAAATTCTTGTTTTCCGGTGTCGTGGGTGTGTTTGACTCACCGGAGATTTCCGAGGAGATGCTGGCCGAACTCCGCAAAAAAGATGTGTTGTCGGAATTGATGAACGAACTGGGGCAGGCCATGCCCATCTTAAAACGCGTTTTGCTCGATGAGCGGGATGTCTACATCGCTCAGAAAACGCGCGAAGCGCCCGGTAATAAAATTGTGGCGGTGGTCGGAGCCGGCCATGCTGAAGGTATTTGCGCCACGCTAAACAAAAATAGTGAACAAGATTTAACCGATATCGAGACCGTGCCGCCGTCTTCGCCTATTATTACCTGGATAGGTTGGGGTATTCCGGCTATTATCCTGGCCGCTATCGCTTATATCGGCATCAGCCAGGGAGCCAGTGCCGCCGGTGAAAACTTGATGTTTTGGATTTTAGCCAACGGTATTCCCAGCAGTATCGGAGCCATCATCGCCCTGGCCCATCCCATTACAATTATCTCTGCTTTCATTGCAGCGCCGATTACCAGCCTGACGCCGGTTATTGGTGCGGGTTACGTAACCGCCTTTGTGCAAGCTTATTTTCAACCGCCTGTTGTCAAGGAGTTCAAATCGGTGGGCGAGGATATCAATCACTTTAGCAAGTGGTGGTCAAATCGATTGCTGCGTATTTTTTTAGTCTTTATTCTGACCAGCTTGGGCAGCATGATCGGCACGTATGTGGGTGCCTATGAAATTATATCCAATTT
>JAGRBY010000071.1 GCA_020433835.1 Anaerolineae bacterium
GGTGGCCATTGCCACATTGAGTCGACGCCCGGGCATGGTACGCGCGTTATTGTGGAAGTACCTAAATCAGCGTCTACTTGAGAAATGGCTTTAAAAGTCTTGAAGGGTCCACTTTTAGAAACCAGGGTTTTTTAGCATTAAAAAGAAACGTCTTTTGATCCAAAAGGGTATCAATTAGGCATCAAAACCCTGGTTTCTTGTCGTCAGCGTCTTCTTGAGAAGTAACTTATTTAAGCGCCTTCGTGGCGAAACATATCGTGACGGGCCAGTTGAGCAAACCGGTGCACAGCTTCATTAGGGCCTACAACAACCAGCTCATCGCCGGTGGCCAGCTTTTTGTCCGGCTCCGGGGCAATCTCGCGACGGTCATCAGGATGCACCATGCCGATAACGTTAATGTGGTAATGGTGCTGGATATCCAACTCGCGGATAGTTTTGTCGGCAAACATGGGCGATACCGGCACCCGCCGCAAGCTGTAGCCTGGGGCTAACTCTTGCCAACGGGCCACATCGCGCTGCGTCCGATAGATTGAGTTATCATAGGCCAGCAGCGAGCTAATAATAAGCGCCACTACCGCCGGGAAGATGTAGCTGGCCCCAAAAGCCTCGCTGACAAAAATGAGACTACTGATCGGAACTTTAACCAGCGCCACTAAGCTGGCCGCCATCGCCGCCGCAGCCAGCGGCACCACCGGCTGCCCAAACAGCGTGGCAAAGATATTGGCGACCATCGCCCCAAAAACCAGCGACGGCACCAGCAGCCCAGCCGAACCGCCCGAGCTAATCGTCAGCGACGTCGCCAGCATACGCGTAAACAGGGCCAGCAGGGTTACGGAAATCAACACTTGCCCATTAAGCAGTTGATACAACAGCGTTTCGCCCGTGCCCAGCACCAGCCACAGCGATCCGCCACTGAGCCAGACCGTTATCAGAGCCAGCACACCCGTTAGCCACGCGCCAATGGCAAATCGCAGCCACACGTTATGAACGTGCTTAAAGACGCGGTTAAAGGCGTGATTGATACCGCTGTACAGTAAGCTGACCAGCGTCACCACAATGCTGGTCAGAATAACAACCAGAAAAAAGGAAACGGTCAGCGGCGGCAAAACCCGCACTTCCACCTCAATCGAGATATTGCCCACCCCCAGCAGCAGAGCAGTCACGTGCGCCGTAACCGAGGCAATCAGCGTATAGAAAAACTTGTTATAGATGGTTGTACGGCGGTAGATAACTTCGGTGGCGAAAAAAGCAGCCATTAACGGTGTACCGACAAGCGTTGAAATTGCCGCAGCAATACCGCACAGTTGCAGTGTTTGCAGCGTTTCCGCCTGATCGAGATACCACCCATCCAACAGCTTCTTGAATGGGCCGATGCCCTTGAGCAGCCGTTTCTGCGGTTTAAACAAGCCGGCAGCGACGGCTTCGCCAATCAATACGGATGACGCCTCTAAACCACCACTACCCCCTAGCCCTACGGTCGAGATAGTAGCCAGCACCTTGCGCCCCACCAGTGACAGGCTGTGATAGCGCCAGCGATTCGCCAAGCCAGTTTCGGCCCGCAGCGCGTGAATAACCGTTGGTCGCGTACTGGCATAAAGTGCCAAAGCCCGTTCAATACCGTCACCCTCAATATCGGGTAGGTTGTGAACTTTATTATGGTCATCAATATAGGGGATGCTCTGGGCGGTAAAATGAGATAAGGCCGCTACCAATATAGCGCCGGTCAGGAGAGGCAACAGAATGATAACATTGGTCCCAACCATCTCCGGCAAACTGAAAGTCCACTCGAGAAGAAACTCTACTATCTCACGCAGCAGAACAATAATTAACGAAACGGCGACACCCACCACAGCTGATTTAACCACCAACGCGCGGCTTTCGGCCAGGTAACGCCGGATATTATTAATAACGTAAAATTGGTTGACCAGGTCGAGCCAAAAGAGAAGGAGAAAACGTTTCATAAGGGTTTGATTGTAGCAGGTTTTAACCCGATGCGAAACTGTGGCAGCATAGCGTTTCCTCGCCTCTGAAAATTACCGTAGGACAAACTTAAGTTTGTCCTACGGTAATTTTCATTGCCAGTGTCGTCTCAACCGAGACGGTTAGATTGGCTATGATTAACCCCACTCATCAGTTAACCAGTTACCCATAAATACTATTAACAAGAAACCGCTCAAATTGGTATTGGCAAGCGACATCCGTAGACCTATAATAATAAGAGGAGAGTCACATATATGTAGCTAAAGAAAGGATGCTATCTAATGAAGATTTATGATTCTGGCGATAGGTTGATTGGAGTTAAAATTGACTCGACCTTAACCAAAGCTGATTATCAACGGCTTATTCCATTGCTTGAGGAACGCATCGACAAATTTGATAAGCTAAAGGTGCTAATCCAGTTCGAGGAGTTTGATGGTATCGAGCCTGGAGCACTGCTGGAAGAGTTTAAATTTGATAGCAAACATCGCGATGATTTCGACAAAGTGGCTATTGTAGGCCATAAGCGCTGGCAAGAATGGCTAGCGAACATATCGGAGATTTTCTTCGATACGGATATTAAATATTTTGGCTCCGACGAAGTTCATGCAGCCTGGCGCTGGCTCGGGGCCAGAGAAAAGCTACGCCAGTTTGATGTTAATGACGAGATTGATAAGGAAACTGCATCGGCGTAACCGGCCTCGACCACGAAAGACATCGGCTTATGCACTTCCGGGCCTCGACATGGTAGCCCTATACCTTATTGTACTATGAGAGAGCGACGATGAAACTCCTTTTATTCAGCGATTTGCACGGGAACCGCTCTGCCGCGCAGAATTTGGTTGCCCTGTCCCAAACGGTTGATATCGTGATCGGGGCGGGAGATTTTGGCAATTTGCGCCACGGCATCGATACCGCGGTGGCCTTATTAAACAGCATCGATAAGCCGGCGATGTTGGTTCCCGGCAACAGCGAATCGACTGAGGAGCTTGAGGCCGCCTGTCGAGCATTATGGCCGGCGGCGCATGTACTGCACGGCTCTGGCATCACTGTGGACGGCGTCAACTTCTTTGGTATTGGCGGGGGGATTCCGGTAACGCCCTTCGGTGCGTGGAGCTACGATTTCACGGAAGCTGAGGCACGCCATCTACTGGCCGATTGTCCGGCAGGCGGCGTCTTCATCAGCCACTCACCGCCCAAAGGTGCCGTCGATGTCTCCTCGCGCGGCGTTAGTCTTGGCAGCATCGCCGTCCGCGAGATTATCGAGCAGCAACAGCCGGCGCTGGTTGTCTGTGGGCATATCCACGAAAGTGCCGGTCAACAAGCCCGTCTGGGAAACTCGGTAGTCGTCAATGCCGGGCCTCAGGGAATTGTATGGGATTTGGCCCTCTAATTTCAATAGCCTGTTTTTTAGGAAACAATAGGTGTATCTGCTGGAGAGATACGCCTATTGTGTTTTTAGAAGGTAGCCATCGTTAAGCGGGCTAGACAGATGTGATGCCCGTTAGACAAACCTCTGTTTTTGCAGTAAAAAAAGAATATCTCAGAGGTGAAGAGGCCAATTACATATCTTAGCTGATGAGGTATTGATTTATCACCATCTAAACTATTGATAGAGGACACTATGAATAACGAAAACCTACCCATACATTTCCAATCGATTGTCACCCACGCCGATGCCGACGTGGAAGATGGCACCAATATCGCGCCTTCGATTCACCCGACAACAACATTCTATGCGCACGACGCGGCTGAATTTGCCGAAATGGCCAATGAACCGCGCCATCCCCGCTACTACACGCGCTACGGCAATCCAACCCATCAACGGGCTGAGGCCACTATCGCCAAATTAGAGGGAGCGGAAGCCGCACTGGTAATGGGATCGGGGATGGGGGCCATTACGACGGTAATGCTGGCCTTGGTATCCAGCGGCGACCACATTGTGGCCCAAAACAACCATTATATGGGCACCACGAAACTACTCACAGAGGTGCTAACGCGTCTGGGTGTTGAAGTTACGCTGGTTGACCAGACCGATCTCACGGCTTTTGAGGCAGCGTTACAGCCCAATACCCGGCTGATAATGGTGGAAAGCCCGGTCAATCCGCTGCTGCACGTAACCGACTTCAAAGCGGTGACAGCATTGGCTAAAACCCATAATGTTCTCACCGTGGCCGACAATACGTTTGCCACACCTATCAACCAGCGACCGCTTGCGTTAGGGGTCGATTTGGTGGTTCACAGCGCCACAAAGTACCTGGGCGGCCATCACGACTTGACGGCCGGGGCCGTGGTCGGTTCCAAGGCGCTGATTGAGCGTATTTGGGGCACGTACGTGCTGGTGGGGTCGGTTATCAGCGCCTTCGATGCCTGGCTGCTGCTGCGCGGACTGCGTACCCTGCCGCTACGTGTTCGGCAGCACAACCAAACCGCCCTGACCGTCGCCCAGTTTCTGGCCGATCATCCGGCCATAGAGCAGGTCCACTATCCGGGGTTGGCCGATCATCCTCAGCACGCGTTGGCCAAAGCGCAGATGTCTCCCGGTTTCGGGGGGGTGTTGAGCTTCCAGCTTAAGGGCGGTTACAAAGAGACCGAACAGTTTATGACCCGTCTCAACTTTATTCGGCAGGCGGTGAGTTTGGGCGGCTACGAAACTCTGGCGGCCCATGTGGCGGCTATGTGGGGCGGCACGCTATCGGATGAGCAACTGCGGGTCGCCGGTGTCGAGCCGAATCTGGTGCGCTTCTCCACCGGGTTGGAAGATGCCCCGGATATTATTGCTGATTTAGAACAAGCATTGAAAATATAGTAAACAGTTAGCGATCAGCAGTCAGCCAAGGCTAACTGCTTACAAAAAACACTTCTTAACGTCGTGAAATTTGGACAAGTATGATACACTTATTTTGAGGATTTGCGTCACCTCCATACCATCAAACACTGTAAACTGAATAACACCACACTTCGAAAGGAACATCAATTATGACTTATAGACAGTTCCCCCTAAAATTCTATTTCTCCATCAAAGATCGATTAGAACAACTCTCAGCCGACAATCCTATTGAACTGGCCCTGCTCGTTTTTTTCGTCGCGTTTTTGTTGGTTGTCTCGCTCTCTTTTCCCTATTACGATTTCGCCTTTTATCAAAATGTGCTGGTTGAAGCCCACGGCATGCTGCTCGATCTGTTAATTATTGGTGTTTTTGTTTATTGGCTCGACTCATTGGGCGATAAAAAACGTTCAATCAGAAAATATCAGGAAGAAATTGATGATTACCTCAACTGGCAATCGCACGAGGCAACCTACCGTATTATCGGCAATATTCGACGCCTTAATCGCGATAAAATCTCTAAAATTCATCTTCAAAACGCATTTTTACCCCAGGCCAATCTGGTAGAAATACTCCTGGAGGAATCGAATTTGCAAGGGGCTACCCTGCAAGAGGCCAATTTACAAAATGCGATGCTCACCAAGTCAGATTTACGGGGCGCTGACTTACGGGGGGCCAATCTCAACAAAGCCAATTTAAGGGAAGCACGATTGCAAGGTGCAAGTTTATGGGAAAGTACGGCTTTAGAAATTTTTCTTCACGATGCCACAGACCGCTTAAAAGTGACCAATCTGCAAGGAGCCAATTTGCGCGAAGCGGCTTTAGATAAGGCCAATTTGCGCGGCACAGACTTGCAAGGGAGCGATATGTGGGGGGCGACTTTGCAAGGAGCTAATCTGCATCGAGCCAATCTACGAGGGGCATCGTTGTGGGAAGCAGACCTGCAAAATGCTGAACTGCAAAACGCCAATCTACAGCGGGCCAATTTCCGCAGCGCTGATTTGCAGCAGGCTAATTTATGCGACGCCGATCTCTATTACGCCCGCTTGCAGAGCACCAATCTAAAAAATGCAGATTTGCGAGGCGCAAACTTACGCAAGGCTAAAGTCCAAGAAGCCAATTTGAGCGGGGCTGATTTACAACGCGCTAACCTACACGGAGCCAACTTGCGCAAGGCGTTTCTTACGGAAGCCAATTTCAAGGATGCCCGTTATGATCGGCACACGCATTGGCCTGAAGATTTTGATCCGCAGCAAGCCGGCGCTGTTTTAGAAGAAGCAGCAGCAGAAGAAGGAGGAGAAGAAGAGGCAACCAATGGCACCAACGGACATGTATCATCTTCATCAATTTGGGCAGCGCTTGAATAATATTTCCTCAGGTGACAGTCACTCAGCGTTGCTTTGCATCTGAAAGACCCTTGAGAGTGCTAAAGTGACTGTTACCTAACTTTACGTATTCAACTCCACACTTTAATACTTTTCGCACTGTTTCCGCATAGATTTCGCAGCGGATAGTTATCATAACGTGTAAATCAGCAGCATCTATTTGCTAACACACCATTGCGAGGAGTATATCCCATGCGACACATTACCATCATTGGTGCTGGGCAGGCCGGGTTGCAGCTTGGCCTCGGTCTGCTTCAGCACAACTACGATGTCACTATCGTTTCCGACCGCACCCCCATTCAAATTCTTCATGGACGCGCTACCGGAGCCGCCACCTTATTTCACACCGCTCTATCTTTAGAACAGAGTCTTGGCTATAACGATTGGCCCGAAGCCGTGCCTACCCGTAATGTTCTTCTCGAAATGTATACGCCGGGAGGCATTCTACCAATTCAATCCCCCCTACCACACCCCTGGATTACGGTCGATCAGCGGCTCAAGCACGCTGTCTGGCTGCACCAGTTTAGCCGGCAGGGCGGTCGCGTTGTTGCCCAACCGGCCACGATTGAGGACGTAGACGATTATGCTCGCGAGAGCGACCTTGTTGTTATTGCAGGCAGAGGCCGACAGTTCAACGGTTTGTTTAAACGCGATGAGCACCGCTCCATTTTTGACCGGCCCCAGCGCCGCCTTTTGCAAGTATACTTAATAGGTGTTCACCCCTGGTATGCCGCCACCAACCCCCAGACAAAGATCTCGTTTATCCCCGGAGTTGGGGAAATCTTTTTCCTGCCGATTTATACCAATCTACGGCAGCAAGCCCACACCCTCCAGGTCGAAGCAGTACCGGGTGGCCCACTCGACCCAGTACGTCTGCCAACCAACGGCCCCGATTGTCTGGCGACGGTGCGAGAATTGATGGCGGTTGTTAGCCCCTGGCATTACGGCAAAATCAAAAACGCGGAGTTATCAGACGGCACCAGTTGGTTGGCCGGCTCTCTAACGCCAACGGTGCGAAAAGGTGTGGCTCGTTTACCCTCCGGCACGCCCGTGCTTGGTATTGGCGATGTCACCAATTTAAACGATCCTGTCGGTGGGCAGGGGGCTAATAACGCTACTAAATTTGCTCACTTTCTTATTAAGCGCATTGCCGAGCGCGTTGAACAGCCGTTTGACGCGGTCTGGATGCACGATGTGTTTGAAGAATTTTGGCGCTACAGCCGCTATGTAAATGCGTTCAATAACGGGCTGCTTGTGCCGCCGCTGCCGCATCAACAGCATATTTTACTGGCTGCCAGTCAAAATAAAAGCATTGCTGCTGATTTTATACAGGGTTTTGATAATCCACCCAGTCTTTTTCCCTGGTTTATCGATCCGGCGGCAGCCGAGCGTTATTTAGCCGCTCACGGTATCAGTCGGTTTATGCCGGTCGCCCTTTAATTAGCCAAAGTGCTTTATCGTAATAAAAAGAAAGGTTGAAGACAGTATGAACACGTTAATTTGCCCTATTTCTAGCCAACGCATTAGCAAGGCTGTTGTGCGCGTTACCGGATTTATGATGGCCTTGATGATTGCTCTCTATGGGTTAACCGGGTTGAGCTTTTTCTTAATAACCATCGCTATCGACTATTTTATC
This sequence comes from Anaerolineae bacterium, assembly GCA_020433835.1. The sequence continues at coordinate 7,826 of JAGRBY010000071.1, forward strand.
CGAGCGTTTACACCGTTACAGTACAGCTCCTTTAGTTGGGTTGCTCACCAACTCACAAAATCGCTGCGCGTGCCGGATGAACAGATAGACAAAGCCCCCAAACTCTTTGCTGCCCGGGTAGGGTTTTTGTTTGCTTTCACGGCTGCCGTTCTGTTTTACGTCGCTCCAACCGCCGGCTTTGTTGTGGCGTTTACCCTGATGGGCTTTGCTCTACTTGAGTCGGTTTTGGATATTTGTGTGGGGTGTTTGGTTTATACGTACGTGGTATTTCCCATCTTTGGGAAGTAGCAATTGAGCATCAAAAGCTGGCTGGGGACTTTAGGGATTTTTAACACAGCTAGCTTTGTCGCTTTAATGGATTTTCCGGTCGTGGCTGGAAAACAACGGGCTTTGAGAATCAGCTTCGCTTTTGAACGAGAGGTTTTTGAGCTGCTTTTAGCAAAGCCGCTTTTAATGCTTCGGGCGAAATTTGTCTCAGGGGTCTGTTATTGACATAGAGCTGTTTGCCCTTAGCCCCAATCATAATGTAATTAAAATCGGCCGGGTCGCGCGGATCAGGCCGGCGGGCGTTGGAAATAGGGCCTTGCCAAATCAAAGAAATAACCCGATCATACTTATCAGACTCTTCGAAAATGTCGATTGTGCCGTTGTTATGAAGTAAAACTTTGCGCACCTGGCGTAGAAGGTTATGCGCCTGGCTTTGTTTCAAGGCTTCAGTAGCCTCCTCATGCGCTTTAGAGGCAGAGGTATTGGTAGCAGGAGTCGATTTGGCCCGCTTAATTTCATCAGCCCGGCGTAACTGCTCAAGATCGTCAAGCCAGCTATCCGTCATGGATTAGTCCTCAGGACATAGTTTTGGCATGTTGCCTATTTTCAACCAAGGGAAAATAAATGGCAAATGTCGACCCTTTACCCATTTCTGACGCTACCGTAATTTTCCCGCCATGGAGTTCAACCAAATCGCGACTAATAGATAATCCTAAACCGGTGCCGCGAATATTTTGCTGGGCTTTGGCCCGGTAGAAGCGCTCAAACAGGTGAGGTATATGCTGCCTATCAATCCCCATCCCCGTGTCAACAACGCGTAGGGCAACCCATTGCCCATCTGCCAAATCCTCACAGTTAGGCCATTGTACAGTGATATCTGGGTTTGATGAAGCCAGCGGCAGCGACAATCGAGCGCAATTGCAGACAATCTCGCCGCCATCCTCAGTATATTTGATAGCATTATTGAGTAAGTTACGGATAATCTGCTGTAACTGAGCCCGATTCCCTAAAACGTTTAAGCGAGATGAGCCGGTGACCCGCATCGATTGTTCCTTTTTATGAACCAGCGGCAGCATCTCTTCAACCTGTTCTCTGGCCAGGTTAGAGAGATCAACAACCTCTCGCTCCATTGATATACGCCCACTATCGATGCGCGATATCTCGAGAACGTCGCCAATGAGGTTATTTAACGATTCGGTATGTTTTTGAATGTCTCTAATCATTTTTCGACGCTTTACTTCATCTAAACGGTCGTATAATCCATCGAGATTGTCGCTTAAGAGGGTAATAACCGATAAGGGTGTACGTAACTCGTGCGACACATTCGAGACAAATTCGTTTTTAGAGCGCTCGGCTTGTTTGAGAGGGGTAATATCACGTTGTACGCTAACAAAACCAACAATGGTACTTTTTTCGTGATTATGCGTTGGCGTAAAGAGAGGGGCTACGGTTAAGGCGGCATCATATGTTGTGCCGTTTTTTCGTTTGTTAACCACTTCGCCATACCAGGGTTTACCAGCAAATAGGGTATCAAAAATTTGCTCTTTGAATCTCATTTGCGTCTCTTCGGTTTGCCAAATGTACCAATTTTGGCCCAACACCTCTTCTGTTGAGAAACCGGTCAATTTTATGGCCGCCGGATTAAAATATTGAATGTAGCCATCGGTATCTGTAACAATTACTGCTTCACCCAAGGTTTCTAAAATAGCCTGGGTTCGATCGCGTTCAGCGCGAAGCTCAAGCGAACGCAGCCGTCGATGGTGGTTAAGGCGTGTGATGGTTTTAACACGCGCGCTCAATTCAGCCGGGTCAACCGGTTTATTGATAAAATCGTCAGCACCGGCCTCAATGCCTCGCAATCGTGATTTCCTATCATCCAAAGCTGTAACCAAAATGATCAGCACTTCCGACAGTTTGGGGTCGGTACGTAAACTTTGACACACTTCAAAACCGTTCATGCCGGGCATCATAACATCAAGCAGAATGAGATCGGGTAAGAGTTCAGCGGCTTTACGCAATGCTTCAGCGCCATTGCTCGCAAAATGAAGGTTGTAACCATCTTTTATTAGCAGCCCTCGTAAGACATGGCGTGCACTCTCCTGATCGTCAACCACGAGGATTGTGCTTTGATTTTTCATGAGAGTTTTTTCCTTAAAGGCAATATCAATTCAATTACTAAACCGGGTTTATCGGTTCGGTTATAAGCGCGGCAGGTGCCTCCCACATCCCACACTAAACTTGCCACTGACGATAAACCTAACCCCATTCCGTCGACCTGGCCTGTAAAATAGCGCTCAACTTGATAATAAGGTGACCATATTTTTGTTAGCTGTTCCGGCAAAAGAGTTAAACCATCATCTTTAATGATGATAGAGACGTGAGAGGCGTTGCCTGAGATTTCAAAATCGATAACCGGATCGCGCTCGGGGTGAAATTTTTGGGAGTTTTCCAGTATCTCTTGCAAAACAACTTCAAGGGCTCGCTGTGACAGCGGCAGAAATAGCAAGTCGGACTGATCTTTATCGGCACCCATTGTAATATTGACGGATTTAAGTTCTAAACTTTCAATCAGAGCATCAACCAGCATAGAAATTTCTGAAATTTTACATAGATCATCGGTCAACTTAGCAATATGAGAAGTATCCAGATATTGGAGCACGTCTTGAATTTCGCTTTGAAGCCGCATGGCGTTTTTGTAAGCAGAGGAAATCAAAATCTGCTGTTCTTCTGAAAGTGCATCTTGCTCGGAATGGAGAAGATTAAGTGTACCGGAGATAAGCATAATAGGGGTTCTTAGCTTATGGCCGATCTGGGCATGAAACGTCCACATCAACCGTCGGGTGTTAATATCTTCGGTTACATCCCGTAGATTGATGAGATACTTTTCCTGAGCATCGGCCTTCATTTCCATTTGTTCAACGTGCAGCCAAGAACTCTCGCTAATATTAGAGGCCGGTCGAACTAAATAAACCGGCACATCGGTTGACAAGAGGTTCGGCCACTGCTCCCAAATCTGTTGTGGTTCGCAGTTGTAATATTTTTGGGCCAGTTCAAGGAAAGACTCGGAAAGCGGCAATTCGGCGTCTAATGGAATTTCTAAATATCGGCGGGCTTGGGCATTAGTATACATAATTCTACCCGCTTCGTCGACAACAAGGTGGCCTAATGTGGCCTTATCAACCACCCATTCAAACTTAGCACGCTCGGTATGAAGGCGTCGATAGCGGTTGAGTTTGACAATGGTCTGAACCCTAGCCCGTAGTTCGTTTTGATCGTACGGTTTTGAGATAAAGTCATCGGCTCCGGCTTTGATACCTCTCAACCGCGAATCACGATCATCCAAAGCGGTAACAAGCAAAATAGGAATTTCGGCAATATTGGCATCGGCCCGAACTACCTCGCATACCTCAAAACCATCCATTCCCGGCATCATCACATCGAGTAAAATAAGATCAGGAATATTGTCTCGAGCCGCTGTGAGAGCTTCTTCTCCGTTTGAAGCAAAAAGCAGGTTGTATCCCTGTCCGGTCAGTAATCCCCGCAACACTTCACGAGCACTAAGCTGGTCGTCTACGATAAGAATAGTATTGTTAGGCATGGTAAGTCCTTATTTAGATTGTCTAATTTGAAGACGTGTTATTAAATATCATGCGTATTCCAAGTCGCAATCGTCAATCGAATTGAAGCGGTTTCAAGTACAAACAAAGAGCTTTAAGTTTTTACTCTCTTATACGTGAGCATTTTACGTATCTCAATTGTCCAATGTTTTTAGCTTAGATGCAATTAAAGTGGCAAGATGTGATAAGCTGACGGGTTTACACAGATATTCATCCGCGCCGGCATCAAAACAGCGCTGCCTATCGCCGGGTAAGGATAAGGCGGTTAAAGCAATAATTGGCATGGCTGCTAAGGCTTTATGATGGTTTCGGATTTGCCGTATGGCCTCAATCCCGCTGATACCGGGCATTTGAACATCCATTAAGACAATATCGGGCTGCATTTCTACGGCAAGTCTAACAGCTTCTATACCGTCTCGGGCAACCACAACGTAATAGCCTTGCGCACGCAAATATATCTGCATTGGCATAATGGTCTGTTCGTTATCTTCAGCCAAAAGTACGGTAGCTTGAGGAAAACGGATTTCGATTGGCTCCTGGAGGTCCTCAACATTCTCCATCTGTTGCCGATCTAAGGCCTGGAAATAGTTGTCAGGGGTTTGCCACGGTAGCGATATCGTGAAGCAACTGCCTTCATCAACCTTGCTTTCTAATTTAACACTGCCGCCGTGCATTTCGGTTAAGCGGTATACAAGCGATAATCCCAGACCTGTTCCTTCCTGACGGCGCGTAAGACCACTATCAACCTGCACAAAAGGCTTAAACAAGCGCTGCATATCCTCATCAGAAATACCGATGCCATTATCCCTCACTGTGAAATGGACAACGCTTTGATCAGTATCGCCTTCCATTTCCAACCCAATACGGCTTCCTTTGGGGGAAAACTTTATGGCGTTTGTCAGCAGATTGACTAAAATTTGTTTTAAGCGCCGTTCATCGGCCATAAAAAACTCAACGCTGTTATCATAACGATGCACAACTTTTATATCTTTTTGCTGCATTATAGGCTTAACGAATTGCAGCGATGACTCACAAAGTTTTACTCCCGATACAGAACTAAGAAGCAGCTCAAGCTTACCGGCTTCAATTTTGGACAGATCCAAAATATCATTAATGAGCGATAACAGGTGGTTGCCCCCTTCTTCAATATAACGAACCGCGTTTAACTGCTCACTATTAAGCATTCCATAAACGTTGGTTCGCAATATTTCCGACATTCCTAAAATAGCGTTAAGGGGGGTGCGCAGTTCGTGACTCATGTTAGCCATAAATTCATCTTTTAATCGGGCTGCCCGAGCCAGTTCGGCATTTGCCGCACGAAGTTCGGCAGTTCGCTCCTCAACGCGGTGGGCTAACAACGCTCGCTCGTCGGCCAGTTCGCTGTTGGATTTTTGCAAAGCCTCAAAAAGGCTGGCCCGTCGTAGAGCATTGACCGCCATATTGCTAATAGTTGTGAGCAGCGGTAAGACATCAGCGGTAATTTCATGACGATGACCCACGATTAAAGAGCCAAATGCCTCATCCTGAATGCTTAAAGAGACAACAGCTACCGCCTCTACGACCTTAAATGATGCCGGCCAAGGGATATCCGGTTCATTTTGAATATCGTTATTTACATAAAGATTGCCCTGCGGCAAGAAGGAGTGATAATCTTGCTGAGAAGAGGTTAGCTGATGCTCTGAAAGCTCGCTCCAAACGCCTCGGGCCTGTTCAATTTTTGACGTATGAGAGGCGGCATCATAGGTTACTAAAGCAGCTCCCTCCATCTGTAATAAATCTAAAAGCTGGTCTAGCAAAGTAGAAATTATGTCGGTACGGATTGCTGTTGAGCGCAGTGCATCGGCAATAGCTACGATAATTTCCAGTTCGCGCTCGTGTTGTTTGCGTTCAGTAATATCAGCCACAACCCCATAAATTGTGGTTCGATGATTTTTCATTTCCACACTGGCGCTGTCACGCACCCAAATTATTGTGCCGTCGGCCCGCATAATCCGATATTCAACCTGGCTGCTTTGGCCCTGGCTCAATTTAGCGGCCTGGCTGGCGGCTCGAAAGCGATCATCGGGATGGATCAAGGTTGAAGGCCAAAAATGCCAATCTTTGGAAAATTTATCAACCGGATAACCGGTTAGCAGTTTGACATTGGGTGAATGATAAAAATTGGTGCGTTCACCTGTCTCAGTCACCTCGCTGACATAGATATGGTCGCTAATCGAGGTGATCACCTGCCGAAAACGTTCCTCGCTCGCCCGCAGTTCTTGTTCAATCTGTTTGCGGTCAGCAATTTCTTGTTTCGCTTGCTGATACAATCGAGAGTTATCAATAGCGGTTGCAGCCGGGGCAGCAATTAATTCCAGTAACTGTAAATCATCACGGGTAAAGCTTGCACTGTGCATTTTGTTAAGCGCCGCGATAACCCCTATCGTTTGCCCCCTTGTTTGTAGAGGCACACACACAATAGATTGTGTTGTAAAGTTGCCTTGCTTCCTGTCAAACTCACCGTAAAATCGCACATCTTGCGCCACATCCGAGACAAGAACCGATTGACCATGCTGGGCCACCCAGCCAATAATCCCACGCCCCGCAGCCAACTGCCGCCCCACCACAAAATCGGCTCCATGGCCCGATGCGGCGGCAAAACGCATCACATTCTGCTCTAAATCATACAAAGCCACCGAAGCCGCCGCGGCATCCAACTGCGACATAACGTGGTCAGTAATTAAGGTCAGCGTTTCTTGCAAATCTAAAGTAGAATTCACAGCCTGGCTAACCCTATTGAGCGTCGCTAGCTCATCAACTTTATGCTGCATACTGTTGTAAAGCTGCGAGTTTTCCAAAGCAACAGCCACCTGGGCAGCTAACATATCAAGCAGCTTTACATCCTCACTGTCAAAAACACCCTGCTTTTTCGGGCCGTCGAAGACAACCAGAGCGCCGATTACTTTACTGCCCCGTTTAAGAGGTACCCCCACAGCCCGCCCTATTTTCTCAGATAAAGCCTCAACCCCACCTGCCCAGGCAGCATAATTGGGAACCATATGCGTTTGACCGGTCGCCGCAACATGACCAACCAGACCTTCACCGATGGTAATGGTCACATCCGTCCAAGACTCAGAGCAATTATAGCTACCAACCAGATCTAACAGCTGTTGGTCCGGCACAAGCAGATATATCCGCCCCATTTCGGTACCCAATAACTTGGCGGCTTGCTCGATAATTTTGTCCCATATATCGACTTTGCTCAATTCGGCCGTAATATTGAGAGAAATCTCGTAAAGCGCCGTCATTTCTTGAATGCGGCGGGCCAATGTTTGTTCAATGCGTTCTACCTTTTCTTGAAGAGCCTGCGGGGAAGATTGAGAATCAATCTTAAAAATTCGAGGCGAATAGGGTGGCGACGAAGACCCATCATTATCGTGATGGCGATTATCAACCACAGCTTCTAGCTCATCCACGCGCTGCCGTAACAATTCCAATTCTTGGATAAGTTGAGCCTTTGTTTTTGTCATATCCGACATAGAGGACCCTTTATAAACAGGCCAGGATGTAATGACATCGAAGCTTTATGGGAATAAGTCAGTTTCAAGAGTGATATTGGAAAAATGTCGTTGTTATCTTCCAGTATAACAGAAAAATGAAAATTTTAAGAGGCGGCCCTTTAAAATAGGGCGTTTCCCCCTATTTACGAGGAAAAATTCGATGAGGATAGTACAAATTAACTATAAGAGGTGATTTATGTGCGGCGTCGAACCTCGATCACATTCGGCAGTTGTTCGATCACGGCCAAAACCCGACTTAATTGATCGAGATTGGCGATATCCAGAGTAGCAAAAATATTGGCTTTCGATTCCTGCTTTTTGGTAACAACATTAACAGTAGCCAAATTAATCTTTTCGTTGGCCACCACCGAGGTAATATCATGCAGCAAACCAGGCCGATCGAACGCCTCAATTTGAATATCAACCGGATAGGTAGTCCCTTCTTCCGAACCCCAATCAACTGAAATAAGCCGCTCCGGAGCTTTTTCGCGCAAACGCAAGATATTGGGGCAATCGCCGCGATGAATGGTTACCCCCCGACCACGCGTAATATAACCAACAATTTCGGTATCGCCGGGTACGGGCCGACAGCACTGAGCCAGGTTAGTGAGCAAATTACCAACGCCTTGAACATGAATACCGGTCGACATCTTTTTCGATGGTGTTGGCAGCGAAATCAGGGTTCGCCATTCATCCTTAACGTCCGGCTCAGAGGCCACAATAATGCTGTTAATAACGCTAACCATCTGCGGCGTACTAATATCGTTGCGCCCAATAGCCGCCAAAAAATCATCAACCCGATCGTACTTAAAGGCGTGCGCCAGCTTCTCGAAACTTACTTCCGGGATGCCCAAACGGCGCAATTCGCGCTCTAAAATAAAGCGACCGTCAGACAGATTTTTCTCAAAATTCTGATACTTAAACCAGTAACGGACTTTGGCTCTAGCCCTGGAGGTTTTGATATAGTTGAGGTGAGGATTAACCCAATCGCGGCTGGGTCCACCCCGTTTGGCGGTGAGAATTTCAACCTGATCACCATTTTTTAGCTGGTAGTTCAGCGGCACAATCCGGCCGTTAACTTTTGCCCCCCGACAACGATGCCCCACCTCAGTATGAATGTGGTAAGCAAAGTCGATGGGTGTTGCCCCGTAAGGCAAATCGATGGCATCTCCATCCGGCGTCAGTACGTGGACACGATCCTGAAAGACTTCGGCCTTAACCTGATCGATAAATTCGCCGGCATCGGCAATATCTTCTTTCCACTCCATCAAAGAGCGCAGCCAATTTATCTTTTTATCAAAACTGGGGTCTGTCTTGGCCCCCTCTTTATAACGCCAGTGCGCCGCCACACCCAGTTCCGCATCTTGATGCATCTCATATGTTCTAATCTGAACCTCAAGCGTTCTGCCGCCGGGTCCGATTACGGCTGTATGCAGCGATCGATAAAGGTTGTCTTTGGGCGCGGCGATATAATCATCAAATTCACCCGGTATGGGCCGCCACAAGGTATGGACAATCCCCAAACTGGCATAGCAATCGCCTATTTCTTTAACCGTTACCCGCACCGCCCGCACATCATGAATCTGGTCAAAATCGACCCCTTTACGCCGCATCTTGCGCCAAATACTGTAAATATGTTTGGGCCGACCCGATACGTCGGCTTCGATACCGCGTGTGGACAGCTCTTTTTTAAGCGTATCGGCCACTTCGTTAATATAACGCTCGCGATTGATACGCCGCTCATCAACCATATGGGCAATTTGTTTGTACAGTTCCGGCTCCATATAGCGAAAGGACAAATCCTCCAGCTCCCATTTAATCTGCCAAATGCCCAGACGATTAGCCAATGGAGCGAAAATTTCAAGCGTTTCGCGCGCAATACGCTTGCGCTTTTCTTCCGGCAAATGATGAAGCGTGCGCATATTGTGTGTGCGGTCGGCCAGCTTTATCAAAACCACCCGTACGTCATCAACCATGGCCAAAAACATTTTACGCAGGCTCTCAGCCTGCGCTTGTTCTTTTTTGCTTTTCTTCGATTGGCCTCGATACTCTTGAATCTGGCTCATCTTGGTCACGCCGTCAACCAATTTTGCCACACTCGTGCCAAATTCTGCCTCTAATTCATCATAGGTTACAGGAGTATCTTCTAAAACATCGTGGAGGAGTGCCGCGGAAATTGTCTCATAATCTAAACGCAATTCAGCCAGAATATTGGCCACAGACAGAGAATGTTGAAAATAAGGTTCTCCAGAAGCCCGGGCTTGTCCGTGGTGAGCCTGTTGCGCCACTTCACAGGCGCGCCGGATAAACTCAATTTCAGAGTTCGAGCGACCGCCAGAAATAGATTGGAGCCAACCCCCAAATTGTATTGCATCTTCCGTTGTAATTTCGGACTTAACGGCCACCATACATGACTTCTCCGTCCTTCAGCAAGCGCAGTTTTGCTTTCGTTAAATTGTAAAAAATTGAGATCGACTTGAGTAGATGTACGTAATAGTATACTCCAGGAACTGTGTTTGGGCAATGAAAATTAGGCCAAAAATTTGTTCAAGATTGTTTGAGTACAGCTACATTTCACTACCTTTGCACTTTAAAGAATTAGGGCAAGAAACCAGGGTTTTTAGCGTTAAAGAGAACGCTTTTTACAGCAAAAGGTTAACAATGCGGTATCAAAACCCTGGTTTCTCAAAAAGTGCAAAACATAGTATACATTTCTAATTATTTTCTAATAATCTTTAAATTTAATTCTCAGAAATTTATGTTACCCTTCAATAAGGCTAGGAATTTGGCAAATTTTTAACAACTTCGATACATCCAGACTATCATGACCATTTGTACCTCTACTTCTACCTCTTATTTGCACCTTATCAATCGATATGCAATTATACTGCAAAATTAAATATCAAAGGCACAGAGATGTAACGGTAAATTTCTGTGCCTTTGATTTTGAGCCTGGTCTAAAAAACCATTTCGTACATTAGAATGAACTAATATAGACAATTTCGCTGTCATTCTGGAGAGGATGAGACAAGTGGAAATTACATCGGTGCACTTCATCGAAGAGTTAGCGACGCTGCGCCAGCGGGTCGCCGACCTGGAAGCCTCCGAGGCTAAACGCCAAAAAGTTGAGGCCGAACTGAGAATTCGTGCCTACCAACAAGCAATGATCGCCAAGCTGGGTCAATATGCTTTGGCCGGAGCCAAACTCGAGTCGTTGCTTGATGAGATTACGGTACTCGTCACCTTAACGCTTAAGGTCGATTACTGTCAAATTCTAGAATTACTGCCCGATCAAGACCTGCTGCGGTTGCGGGCCGGATCAGGTTGGCCCACAGAATTGATTGGCCAGGCCACCCTTAAAGCTGACCCCAACTCCCATCTCGGCTTCACCCTTTTCTCCAGTACGCCCGTCATCATCGAAGACTTGCGCACAGACCCCCGCTTTCAAGAATCACCTCGCCTCTACAACCACACGGTAATCAGCGGCGTCAGCGTCATTATCGATGGTGAACAGTGGCCCTTCGGCGTTTTAAGCGTTCATACCAGCCACAAA
>JAGRBY010000720.1 GCA_020433835.1 Anaerolineae bacterium
GGGCGTTGGCAACGGCTGCCGCAAAATAATGGCCTGCGTAATGTGGGCCTCAGCTAACTCTTTAAGGCCGTCTTGGGTGTAACCGGCATAGTAAACATCGGGATATTGCTGCGCTTCGGCGATCATGATGGCAGCCACCTCGTTCGCCGTATCGAGCAGAGCCTGGGCATCTGCCTCATCGCCGCGATGGGTGGCTCTGATAGAATTGGCACAATGACGAATCAACTCCCGCGAGCGGGACAGCGTTCGATCACGCACCTGGCTTTTCGCCTCGAAGGTCTGATTAATGCCGTTAATAATGGTTTGCAAATCTTGGTTTAAACTGTATTGGTCGGCCATATTATTTCGTAAACCCTTTCTCGGGATCGATTACAATATTTTCGGGGATTTGAATCTCGCCGTATTTAGCCTCGAATTTTTGCAGATTATCGGTCAACGCCTTGAGCAGCAATTTGGCATTCATGGGGGTCATGACGATGCGGCTGTGAATGCGGGCTTTGGGTTTGTTCGGCATTACGCGGGCAAAATCGATAATAATTTCCGAAGCGGAGTGGCTAATCAAAGCGAGGTTGGCATAGGTGGCTTCCAAATTAACAGGCAGCTCTATGTTGATCCGCGTTGATTTTGATCCTTCAGGTTGAGACATACTTATCTCCTTAATCAGACATTGATACGTTATGGAGTTCTACATATCATCTCAATCATTTGAGACTTTGTAGAACAAAGTTAAGTTTGTTCTACAAAGTCTCCCTCTGTTCGAGAAGATACAATTCACAACAAAAAAGCCGCCCTGGTGAAGGGCGGCTTCATGCTGCCTTACAGTTGCTTTATTGTCAAGCATCCCGTAAGCGTTCGTGAGATTAAATTACTTGCTATCAACCGGCTCTTCTTTTTTGACCAAATTGAGCGAAGCCGAATTCATACAGAAACGCTGGCCGGTGGGAGCCGGTCCATCGTTAAAAACGTGGCCCAGGTGGGCGTCGCACACGGCACACAAAACTTCCGTACGACGCATAAACCAGCTGTTATCGGTCTCTGTCGCTACATTTTCATCATTGATGGGTTGCCAAAAGCTGGGCCAGCCCGTACCGGAATCGAACTTGGTGTCCGAACTAAACAGATCGGTGCCGCAGCAAACGCATTGGTAAACACCTTTTTCTTTGGAGTTGTAATATTGGCCGGTAAAAGCGCGTTCCGTACCTTTTTGTCGCGTAACTTTGAACTGCTCCGGCGTCAGTTGCTCACGCCACTCTGCATCGGTTTTGACGATCTTTGATTTACTCATCGTAGTTGCTCCTCACATAATTACTAAAAACTCTATAATGTATTAATGATTATGCTTATTATTTCAGAAATAGATTACAAAAACCTTAACAGGTCTGGCATGTAAGACAGAAGCCATTTTATGAAAAACCATTCGGACAACAAAAAACGACAAGGCTGTAGAGCACTTGTCGTTAACGCGTTATGTTGTTGGACTAAATATACTACGCGAGACTTAACTCGCGGCAATTGCCTAGAAAGGAATTTCGTCTTCGGTGATGCCGGGTGAATTGTCTGGTACCGAGCTTTGGCTACCACCATTACTGCTGTAATCATCACCGCGACCGCCGCCGCTCAAGAATTTTATTTCGAAGGCTGTCATTTCATAGCTGGCTCGCCACTTGCCATCTTGCGCTTGCCAGACGCGCGGCCCACCGCTTTCACGGTCAATCGTTAAGCGTCCTTCACACAAAACTTGACGTCCTTTGGCAAGGTATTGGTTACAGGTCTCAGCCTGTCGCCCCCACACCGAAACCCTAAACCACACGGTTTCTTCTTGTACTTGACCATCACTGCCTGACCATCGACGATTAGTAGCGACGCTAAAGCTACAAACTGACTGACCGGAAGAGGTATAACGTAAATCGGGGTCTGTGCCTAAGTGTCCCACTATGACTAACTTTTGATACATAATTAAACTCCTTTAAGGGATAGTGAGAATATATGTTCTATCTGAGTAATAGTACTCTAACTTCTTAATTTTGTCAAAAATTTATTATTTCGAGCAGCTACCGGAAACAACCTGATTATATAGCAAACAATTGTTCTATTCAATGAATTTCACGTGAATTTAGCGTGGTATTAAAGCACAAAGTACGTAGAAAAGGTAGAACTATATGAGGGTTAACTTATTCCTATTTGTCGCCTGAATGCAGCCCTTTAGCAGCAAAGGTGGCAGGCAGTTCCGCCGCTGTGGTGTGGAAGCCGTCTGTGGCGGTAACCCGCAGACGAACCGGGCCGTCAGCAGGAATTTGGCTGGTGTAGAAGGTGTACTCCGTAGAGGAAAGTTGTATAGCCAGAGGCAGCCAGCTTTGACCATCATCGGCGCTGTAAAGAATGTCGTAGCTCAGGCGATCACCATCGGCATCGTTAGCTTGCCAAGTGAGGGTTTGCCGTCCGTTCAAGATAGTGCCATCTGTGGGGTAGAGCAACTGTACGGTTGGAGCGTGTTGGCTGGGGGCTACTTCGACCAGAGGCTTGTCATCATGGCTGACGGTTACTTTGCTAACCGCCGCCGGATCGATATCAGGTAGTAAAAAGAGAAAGGCGCTCGAGTCGGCCGGCTCGCCATGTTCCAAATCGGCAAAACCGGCATCGAAGCACCGTTGGGCCAATCTTTGGTTGTTTTGTCCCCACACATCCAGGCAGTAGTCAGCACCCGCCGGTTGGGGCGGCATAAAGCTGTCTGCGTTACCGAGAGGATCGCCTTCCAGGCTGATGACCTCAGGGCGCGAGACCGTACCGTCGGGATAAACCACACCGCTGACCATCAGGGTTCCCGCATTGGTCGTTTCAATTTGGGTTAAATATTCAGGCGGCCCCGCCGGGGTTGCATTGCCGGGCTGGAGAAAGGGACTATCAAAAATTTTGCGGTACGTATGGGGCGAAATCCAGGGTTGGGTGCAGTAGGACATCATATCATACACGGAAGGCGGGTAAACAATCGGCGGGTTGCTATAGAGGTCGATGCCGAACTCTTGGATGTTGGGGGTGAAATCGTACGGCCAATTGGGATCAACTTGAATATCGGTGCCCTCTGTTTTGAAGCAGCCGGCATCTTCATTGGCCGTGGGCGACCAGGCATGCTGCGCACCCAAATTGTGGGCGATTTCGTGAACCAGAATACGCGGCCCGCCAATATCCTGCTCGGGCCGCAGCCCGCCAAAAGCAACCCGGCTAGAGTGCGGCCCCGCACAGCCCGGACACCAGAACGGATCTGCCGCGCCGCCGTTGTATACTTCCTGCGGCAGCCAGCCAAAAAGCTGGTCAGGATGGGCCTCGTTCGAACGATATTGGCCGTAAACCCAGTAGGTGTACAGCAGTTTGCGCAGCACCTCTCCCTTGTTGATCTCGCCCTCCCAGGTCATATCGGGCATCGGCAGGCGAAAATATTCGACATCGGGAACAGGATACATCCGCAGCAGCCAGTAGTCGATATCTTGCGGTTCGGGCGGGGATGTGCCATCGTAAGCGATGGGTAAATAAGCTATGCGCAGTGGTTTGCGCTCGACAAATTCTTTGGTCAGGCTGTATCGATCCGGCGGCAGCGTAGTTTCATCGTGTGGCAGCGCTTCAAGATCAAAGGTAATCTGGCCGAGCATCCAATCCGGGGGCGGTAAAAAGGCGAAGTTGAC
>JAGRBY010000721.1 GCA_020433835.1 Anaerolineae bacterium
AAGGAATCACGGTGATTTGTAAGCCTCCACTAGCAGAGGCAAAGGAATCACGGTGATTCGTAACCCTCTACTAGCAGAGGCAAAGGAATCACGGTGATTCGTAACCCTCCATTAGTAGAGGCAATAAAATCCCTGTGACGATACGCCTAAAAAGGTGTTCGGTTGGAAAACTTTGGCGCGACAACGTCCATTTTTCCCTTCGAAGGCTCTATCTATTGAAACGTCCGGGGGATTTCTCCGCTGCGCTGCGAAATGACACGCGGCACATCACTTTCCGAAACCGAGGCGTCGCGTTTGGCGCGGGCCAGACCTGACAGGTTTTCAACGATCATGTCCGGCCAAAGTCGTATTGCAAACGGAAGGGTACGTTGGTTGAAGGCTATGGTGTAAAACCTGTCAGGTCTTCGCTACGCGCCTGCGGCTCCGCCGCACCGCCCGAACAGAGGCCAGAAACTCATAGAGAAGGGGGCCGACACACCCGAAAACCGTAGGTGTTGATACGGAGGATCGGAGGATTGAAAACGCGGTACGTCGCACGAGCGTTAAATTGGGGATGCTTCCAAGATCCGCCTCGCAATACCCGTCGGGCATCAGAGCGGATATTCTCTTTAGCTGCATTCGGGGCGGGATACTCGTAATTGGTCAGACACCACTCCCAAACGTTGCCGCTCATCTCTTCCACACCGTAAGGACTGGCTCCCTGTGGGAAAAGGCCGACCGCGCTCGTTTGCCCGATACCGGTTTCGTAAGTGTTCCCTTTCATCACGTCAAACGATTTTCCGTAGGGGTACGCTTGCCCGCTTGCACCGCGAGCCGCTTTCTCCCACTCTAATTCAGTCGGCAGGCGCACTACCCATGCCGTGATGTTATCCAGGTTATAGCCACCGCCTAAACGCCAGGAGAGCCAACGGCAGAAAGCGATAGCATCGTACCAGCTTACTCGCTCGCGAGGATGATTCCAGAATTTAAATGCCTGTTTAGCCGGTTCTCTTTGGTTTCTATGCCGATATTCGTCGTCTGCCAGACCATCCCACCAGCGCCGATCTTTAAAGCCTTCTCTGTCGTCAATAAAGGTCTGAAACTGG
This sequence comes from Anaerolineae bacterium, assembly GCA_020433835.1. The sequence continues at coordinate 1,086 of JAGRBY010000721.1, forward strand.
ACATAAGTAACCGGGTAGCGGCTGATCTCAAATGAGGACATGCCGGGGTGCTTTTTGTCTTGGTAGATCCATTCACCATCGTCGGGAATTAGTATCCAGTCAATGTCGGGCAATGTACCCCCACTACTTCCAATTGTACCGACGCCTGTTCGGGGATCATGCTCAGCGATTTGACGTCCATATTCGGCCCGCTTAGTTGGTTTGTAACTAGTAATCCGACTCACAAATGTTTGAGTTATAATCTTTTTCCCTGTCTCACCTAGTTCATATAATGCCTGACGGGACGGTTTAGAGACCGATGGGGCAGTATCAAAGGCGAGTTTGGCTAAATGATTAATGACGCGTGTCCTTGGGAGTTGGAGTAAAGCTTGTACAGCATTACGTCGGTCTTGTACACGATCTGAGTCAACTAATAATTCCGATTTAGCCTGAATGACTCGCTTGGTGTCTGATCTCACCTTTTGACCCTCTTGTACGCACCACCAAGCCAGCCAGGGATTGATCTCAGCCACTTTCTGGGCTAAGGTATTCGGGTCGTCAGTTATTCCAGCCAACTGAATAAAGGTCTCGGCCCACCACGCATTAGCAGCTTGGTCTAAAATATTTCTCTCTAGTTTTGATGCTAGGCGTTGCCACCAAGCCAGTGGAGGCTTATTAATAGCTTGCTCGACCTCTTTTTTTATAGCACGGGCGGCAAAATGCTCTTGAACCGTTTGGTGCGGGGCAAACCGGATAACATCTTCTCCTAGCAACAACCCATTGGCTAACAACGCCTCTAGGGTTTGCTTGTCGACTACAGTCTGCACCTGTTGGCGCGTCCAAGACACAGCTTCGTCTTGGTGCATAGCCAGCGCCAATGCCTTGAGCGCTCTTATCCGCTTACCTCTAGAAATAGTTTTATTCAGTTTGCGGTCATCATCACGCCGCAGCATGTGAGTAATAAAGTTAGCGTACAGCTCCCCACGATTTCCCGGAATACGTCCGCGGGTTTCCAACCACGCTTCCTTGATAAGCCACAGCAACATGGGGGTTGAGGCCAATCCACGCATCCTCGTATCTAATTTTTGCCAAAGAACTGCGGCCTCGCTATTTTTAAGATGGGCCGCCAAAAAAGCTTGTGCTTGAGTCTCGGTAATCGTTTGGATAACAACCGTTTTAGCATCGAAGCTACCCCCGCGAAGTTCGCGCCAGCTTTCATCCTGGATGCGACTGGTAACTACTATTGGATGACCTGGATAGGCTAACGACATCTGTCTTATTTCACGAATAGCTGACTCACGGTATTTAGGCCGGACCTCGTTTAACCCATCTAGTAACAAGTAAAACGTGAAAGGCATCTCATGTAAAAATTGCTTAGTGTCCTCACTGGATTGTAGCCTATCACGAATCGGTTTTTCATCGCTTTCAAGTAGTTTGAGTCGTACCCACTCTAGTAACGCCGCCCCGTCATATTCACGTAGATTAATAATCACTGGCACAATCGGTGGGTTGTTGCTAGCCAATTCCCAAGCAAACCGCTCTAGTGCGACGCTTTTGCCTACGCCTGGTTCACCTAGAACGATGGTTCGGCTGCTATGCCACAGGCGATGCAGTAAGTTTTCACTAATGGTCTGGCTGAGTCCCTCATCATAAGGGCTGGAGTAAATTGGTAGTAATTTAGTTTGCTCTTGGATGTAGTGATCCAACCCCCACGGTGCTTCGGCCAGGCGAGCAATCAGTTTTTGACAGTAACCGGGCAAGCCGGCCTGGGGGCTGGGTAAATCGGCCAGCAGTTGGGGCAGGGCTGCGTCATAATCACCCATAAGATTTCGAAACTGAATACCTGTTAATAAGCGCCTGTAGGTTATTTGATCGGCAGGGGATTTTAAGTTCTTAACAATCAATGGAATGATCGGTTTTTTAAATTCCCTGGCCTTCTCTACTTCGAGAGTCACCCACTCGGAGTTTATCGCTTTGGGTGTGATCACGACCAGCATCACGGCTGAAGCATGAATCCCATCCACAATGGACTGTCGCCAGACCTCGCCGCCTTTAATTCCTTCAAAATCAAGCCAGACGATATGGCCCCGCCGTCGCAAATCCTCGCCTAGACGATCCACAAATGGCCGGTCTTCGTGCGCATATGATATGAAGATGTGATCGCGTAGTCGCGGGTTGGGAGAGGGATCAGGCAAGGGTGGGCTAGCAGGACTGTCGGTTAAGGTGGTGTAAGGTTGATAAATTTCGTACCCTTTAGGATTATGTTCTTTCGCTAAGTCCAGAAGGTTCTCAAAACGCTCTGTTTTGTCGGCGTATTCAATGAGCTTATCGATAACCTTATCTTTGCCCATTTCTGATGACAATTGGTCGTAAACCGGCCTGAAATTAGGGTTATCATAACAGAGGCGGCGAAGCTCACCATCGGTAAAACTCTTGGTGAGTAGGGTTCGGATGTTTTTGAGATTGAATCCCTTATTGGAATGGGAGCGTTCTGTCACAGTGTTATCCTTTTTAGTATCTCACCAAACGACTTCTTGCATGTTGAGCAAGAAAACGAACCGCTAAGGCACAAAGGTCGCCAAGAAAAATTAAATCGAAA
>JAGRBY010000722.1 GCA_020433835.1 Anaerolineae bacterium
CGCTCTGGGCCGGGATCATCAACTGCCATTTGATGGTTTGGTAGGCCGGCGTATCTTCTACAAATTCGCGGCTGGCCTCTGCGCCGGGGGTGGGGGTACCGGGCGGTAGGCTGGGTGTGGGTGTCGCCACAGGGCCGGCCGGAGCGGTAGGCGGTAACATGGCCGCCGGCCCGCTGGCGGCGGGTTGGGCGAGCTGCGATGGAATCGAAGCCACTGGAACAGCCGGCCCGGCGTTGAGCACGGTGGCCGATTCATTGGCCACCCAGGCAAAGCGGCCATCCGGCAGCGCTACCAGCCACCAGGTCGCCTCACTGTTGCGGCTCGTAATGGTTAAGCGTTCGCCCACCGGCAAAATGCCGATCTGGCTGTATTCGGTGCCGGGGCCATCGTACAAAACCACCTGATGTTGGGCGGCTACCACGAGCGGATCGCCCACGGCATTGGCCGGAATAAAGGGCAAGGTCGAGGCGTTGGCCGGGATAACATCAAGCTCATTCAACAGCTGATCGACATCAGAGATAAGCGATTGCACCTCCGGGTTGGGAGCTGACGGTTGAAACGACACCGGCTCGACCGAGGTTGAAGCCGGCTGGTCGGCGATATCATGACTAAGGTTAAGCGTCAGCATGTTGATAAAGGCACACAGACCACAGACCATCACCAGACCCAAAAGGCCGGCGGTAGTCAATAACAGCCCAATCTGTATGCCGCAGCCACCGATAATCAGCTTGCCGAAGTTGCTCTTCCAGAAGGGATACATTATTTTTTCCACCAATCGTTGATGGAACGGGCGTCCATAAAAGTGCCCTTATCGCGAATGGCGATAATAAGTTCATTTGAAGCGGCGACCCCAACAGGCGTATCGAGCGTGAGGCCGATGACATCGTTGCCGGTGGCTTTATTGTAAGTAGCCAACAGATTGGGATCGACGCTCAAACCCTTGTAGTGAACAGCATAACCTTGGGCGACGGTTCCGTCGCGCGTGTAGGCGAATGTCAGGCTGTCTTCAGAGGCGTAAAGGACGACTGCGTAATATTTACCATCGTAAATGGCCGCGCCGGTGGGGGGAATGAAGATAGGTTCACCGGGTGTGGTTTCCACGCCTACCAAAATCGCCGAACCATCTTTGATGAGATCGCCGGCGCAGTTGCAGCCCCAATCCCAGTTGTGGATGCCATAAGTTTGCACGATATTGCCGCTAAAAACGGCCCCCAAATTGGGCGCACCCGGATCGATGCCGGCACCGACGTCTTTCAAAGTTTTCTCTTCATCGATGGGCTGCGGATCGCGCAAGGATAAGTTGAGGTCACCGTGTTCAGCAGCCGGGCGTTTGTCGCGTTCGCCATCAAGGGGGATGAGGGTGTAGGTGTTAGAAGAGCTACTGGGTGGAGAAAAGGTCTCAGCGGCTGATTGATCGGCAGCAGTACGGGCGTTTACGTCATGAGCCTCCTGTCTGGAATCTGAAGCCGAGGGGGCGGCCGTATTGGTCTCGGATTGGATGGCGTTTGCTTCCTGAATAGAGGACTCGCGCTCAACAGCCGGTTCGCCAATGGCGACGGCCGGGGGGATGCTGGTCGGGGAGATAATTGGCACCGGGGTTGAGCCAATGCCACTGGCGGGCAGAACCGCCGGGGTCGCCGTTGGCACATTCAGCGCTACAGGCGGATTGATCTGAACCGGTGCCGCTGAACTATTGGCCGATGAAGCTGCTGACTGAGTAGCGATGGCGGCTAACGTAGCAAATTGAGTCATAATCTCTGAGTCGGCCGGAACCGCAGCCACAGGAGCGCCGGTTGAAATGGGTGTGGGAGCGCTCCCAACGCCGGATGGGGGAGCTGATAGTGGGGTTTGGGTCGGAACCGCCACAAGAAAACTGCTCGGAATAGAAGCCGGTATTTCAAGTTGGGTGTCATTTTTACGGGTAATCGATACCTGTAATCCGGCCAACTGCCAGCTTAAGTAAGCGTTCAAGGCAATAGAAATGGCTAAAAGCGCCATCATCACCAGGGCTAAAATGGTGGTAAAACTAAGGGATATACCCCATACAAACCAAAGCAAACATGAGCCAAACCGTCCATCCTGCTCTGCCGCTTTTACTTCAACATCATCCGCCATGACTCTCTCCTCGCCGTTAATGGAAAATGTTCATTACGTACTGCCTAAACTTCTTCGTTGAAAGTGTTATGAAAGTGGTAAATCACTATTTTGTCAGGGAACCCACTAAACTTTACTATAACATCATGGTTGTTGGCTTAACCCGGTCTATAAATTTGGTTAGAATAGTTTGTGGGTTATCCATCGCACTGCTGCCAGCCACCTTTGCCGTCGAGACACAAGATAACGGTTTGCCCGTTCAGACTGAAGGCGATTTTTTCCACATAATCACCTTTTTCAACAACGGTAAAAAAGGTGACCGAGCGCGTTACACCCGGCTCCGGTCCCGAACCTTCGTAGCCGTAAAAACAGGGCTGCACACTCTGGCCGTTAGCGGTCGTGAAACTGATCGGCCAGTTATCGGGTATTTTCGTGGTTGAGTTGTTGGTGAGCAGCAGTTCAACGTTAAAGCCGCGGTAGTTGGGCTTTGTATCGTCAAAATCTTGGGTAGCCCAGGCCGTGCAGGGATCGCCTCGATCCCAGCCCCACGGCTCCTCATAGCGATGCTGGCTGCCAACCTCTAACACGTAGAGACCGTCATCATTGCGGATGGGATTGGTCGCGCCTTCGGGTTGGGACTCTGGCGGCGGCTGGCCGGGCTGACCGGGCGCAAAGCCGTATTCTAACTGGGTAATGAGCCACTGTCCGTTACTGTTTTCCAGCGTGTACGTCCCCTGATCGGGGTAGAGTACGCCATCCTGCACTACGCCCTGATGGGTGGCGATGGCCCGGTTTCCATCGATCTGAATAGCCAAATCGACCAGCGTAAGCGATGATACACCGGAAGAGAAAAAAGCCTGGTAACGGCGTTCGATATTGGCCCAGCCCTGCCAGACTGTGTCGTCGCTGGGATCATCAGGCGTGCCGCTGTGATCGACAACGACGGCGCTGGGGGCAAACAAGGTCTCGAGCCGGCCTAAATCTTGGGCCATGGCGGCGTTGACTTCATCGAGAATGACATTTCGCACTGCCTGAGGATCGGCTGCCGGAGCTGCCGGATCGATGACAGCAACGGTGGTTGCTTCGGGCAGTGGCGCGGTTACACCCTGGCCGGCTGCCTGCGTAGCCTGTACGGCTGCATCGATTGTGCCTTGCAGGTTCACCTGAGCCTGCTGGGTGGCCGCTACGCCAGCGGCAACAGTTGCCTCAACATTGCCGCTGGCTCCGCCTCGGCCGCAAAATATCATAGCCGCAGGTAATAATAGCAGGGCTATTGTTAAGCCTGCATGTGAAAAGATCTTTGAGTGGGTCGTCTGCACGACAAAGCCCTCCTCGCTCCTCTTGAAAATAGGTCTGGTAAGACAAAGCAGCACTTTGTTCTGCCGGTTTCATTCGCAGTGCTGTCTCTGTAAAGCGTATTTGACTTCTTTAAAGTGTGCGTGTATTTGGCTCGTATAAAATGCGTCGATATCGAGGGGATTACAGAGTTGCCAGATAGTCTTTAAATAAAAAACGCGCAGTCCTCCTGTCAAGGACTACACGTTTCATCAAACTGTTAAA
>JAGRBY010000723.1 GCA_020433835.1 Anaerolineae bacterium
TTACACTTTAGGCAAAAACCTGGGTTCTTTACCTCTCTCCACGGTTTAATGTTGCGCTACCAAATATCTCCCCATAGGCGAAAATGGTTTTATACCATAAAAAAATCGCTTTCTGTCTTCATTGCATCACCCCAAAATTTGAGTCTGCCGCAAATTGCTGCATAATTACCCCCATGTAATCCACCTCTAATTCCACTAATAGACCATAGGCTAGGTAACCTTGACCACAGCAACCCTCAATACCCTACTGAACGGATACAATGCCGAATCCGGAACCTACGATGAAATGTGGCTGGCTGCCAACGATGTACAGCCGCACTGGAAGCCCTTTATTCAAGCCCTGGAAAAACTGGGGGCTGACGAATTGGAACGCTGTCGCCAGGAAGCACACCGCCAACTGCGCGAAAACGGCGTTACTTACAACGTCCACAGCGATAATGATGATCAACCGCGCGTCTGGCCGCTTGATGTCGTACCGCTCATTATCGATGCTCAGGATTGGCAGGCGATCGAGGCCGGCTTGAAACAGCGGGCCGAACTGCTTAACCTGGTTTTGACCGATATCTACGGACCCCGCAATCTGATCAAATCCGGCCTGCTGCCGATGGAACTGATTTACAGCCACGAAGGCTTTTTGCGCCAGTGTGACGGGGTGCAACTGCCCGGCAACCATCAACTGCTTGTCTATGCCGCCGATTTAGCCCGCGGCCCCGACCGCCGCATGTGGGTGTTAAGCGACCGCACCCAAGCACCCTCTGGTGCCGGTTATGCCCTGGAAAACCGCACCGTCATGAACCGCGTGATGGGCGGATTGTTCAAAGATAACAAAATCGCCCGGCTATCGAACTTCTTCCAAGATTTACAGGGGGCGCTGGCCGACCTGGCCCCGCAGCAATGGGCACCCTCGCCGCGGGTGGTGGTGCTAACGCCCGGCCCCTACAACGAGACCTACTTTGAGCATGCTTATCTGGCCTCTTATCTCGGCTACCCGTTGGTGCAAGGCGATGATTTGACCGTACGCGAGGGTAATCTGTCCCTAAAATCGCTCGATGGCTTACAGCCGGTCGATGTTGTACTGCGCCGGGTTGACGATCTCTTTTGCGATCCGCTTGAACTGCGCGAGGACTCGCAGTTGGGTGTGGCCGGATTGCTGGAAGCCACGCGCCGCCGCAACGTTGCCATCGCCAATCCGCTGGGTAGCAGCGTGCTGGAAAATCCCGGCTTGATGCCTTTTCTGCCGGGTTTGGCCCGTACGCTGTTAAACCAAGATTTAATTCTGCCCTCAGCCGCAACCTGGTGGTGCGGCCAACCGAACGAGTGCGATTACGTGCTCAAAAATCTTGATGAATTGGTCATCAAAAAGCTGTCGCGCCAACCCCATACCCGAACCCTTTTTGGAGCGCAGCTAAACCGTAAAGAGAAGGAAACACTGGTTAACCACATCAAAGCCCAGCCCCATCTCTTTATCGGCCAGGAGCAAGTGAGCTTTTCAACTACACCTTCGCTGGTTGACAATCATCTTGAGGCCCGCCATGCTGTTATGCGCTGCTTCTTGGTGGCTCGCCACAACGATTACACGGTAATGCCCGGTGGCTTAACGCGCAGCGCCCCCCGGCGCGGCGACTACATGGTATCGAACCAGGCCGGCGGCATTAGCAAAGATACGTGGGTGCTCACCTCAGAGCCACAAAAGTACACCAGTTTGTGGATTCAGCCGCAGCGGCTGGAGCGTGCCTTCAAAGCCAGCTACCATCTGCCCAGTCGCGCCGCTGAAAATCTCTACTGGGTTGGCCGTTACGCCGAGCGGGCCGAAGCTACCGCCCGGCTGCTGCGTGTTATTCTCAGCTATGTCAATAACGGCGAACTCTATGGCGAAGCAACCGAAGTGGAAGCCAGAACGCTGCCTTTTTTGCTGCGTGCTCTAACCCAGGTGACGATGACTTATCCTGGTTTTGTCGGCAAGGGCAGCCGGGCGCGGTTGGACAAGCCCATCGATGAGCTGCGGTCGGTAACGCTTGATGGCCAACGGGTGGGCAGCTTGCTCTCAAATATTAAATCGATGCTGCGCGCTGCCTACACCGTGCGCGATTTGTGGTCAACCGATACGTGGCGGGTGATTAACGATCTTGAAGCACCTTGGCCCGGTGAGCAGGAAGTTAAGAAAGTGGGCATGCCCTCTATTCAAAATAATCTCAACCGGCTGGTCACCAGCCTCATGGCCTTTGCCGGCCTCAACTCCGAAAGTATGACGCACGAAGCCGGCTGGCTGCTGCTGGACACCGGGCGACGCATAGAGCGGGCGCTGCTCACCATCGCCTTAATTCGAGCTACCTTGGGCGTTAAGTGCCAGGAGCCGGTTTACAATATGCTGCTCGATTCGCTGCTGCGAACGACCGAAAATGTCATCACCTACCGCCGCCGCTATCGCTCGTACCTGCAAATTCAAACCGTGCTCGATCTGCTGCTGCTCGACCCCACCAACCCGCGTTCGCTGATTTATCAGTTAGATCGATTGCAAACGCACATCGAAAAGATGCCGCGTGATAAGGCCTTCTTCCGGCTGGGCGACGAAGAGCGGCTGATTTTAGAGGCCACCACCCGTCTGCGTTTGTCTGATACGGCTATTTTAACCCAAACCGAAGGTAAATCACTGTTGCTCAAAAATCTGGATGAGTTTATGGCCCACATGTCGGCCCAACTTAGCCAACTATCAACCGTTATCACCCAGCATTATTTCACCCATACCCAGGTGCCACACCAATTGCTATCGGCCATCCCGCCGGAGCTGCCCGCTGAAATCGATGACAACCCAAAATAACGCAACATAATGTAAATAAGGTGACAGTCACTTACGGGGACTAAGTCGACCTCTTTGGGGCAAATGAACGCTCATTTTCATCAAAAAGTGACTGTCACCAGCTTTCTGATTTTTTGTTTTAGCGTGTCCGGTTTATGATGTAAGGTGTAAAGGATGCGTTCGTATTCCTATCCTCTACACCTTACTTTCCAGCTTCTATAGTTAACCCATGACAATAAAATATCGAATCATCCACAAAACAGAATATGTTTACGATGAGCCGGCCAGCTTGTGTTACAACGAAGCCCGGTTGGCTCCGCGTTCTCTCTCGTTGCCTATGTTTGATCAAAAGTGTCTCGATTGGCGGATTACGGTTGATCCCACGTATAACGATTATCGAGAGCGCACAGATTTTTTCGGCAATCCCTGCCTCTACTTTACCGTGCCACAGACACACGAGAAGATGATTATTACCGCTGTTAGCGAGGTTATCATAACTCCGAGCTGGGATAAAGACCGCACCGTGCCCCGAGCCGATCTGCTGGAAAAAGATGCCAAAAACAGCCCTTCATGGGAAAAGGTGCGTGACCAATTGCAGATGGATTTGGACGTCGGTACGGTTGAGGCCCGCCAGTTTATGATGAATTCGCCGCTGGTGTTCGTTACGCCCGAGATCGCCGCCTATGCCGCTTCCTCTTTTGCCGCTGGACGGCCTATTTTGGAAGCGGTATATGATTTAATGCAGCGCATCTACTTTGAGTTTGATTTTGTGGAGGGGGTAACGACCATTGCCACGCCGCTGGCCGAGGTGTTAGAAAAGCGGCGCGGCGTTTGCCAGGATTTTGCGCATTTG
>JAGRBY010000724.1 GCA_020433835.1 Anaerolineae bacterium
ACATTGGCCAACCAGGCTGCGGCCAAAGGTATCGAGGCCCTCATCGTCACCGGCGACCGCGACGCCTTCCAACTGGTCGCGCCCAACATCAAGGTCGTGATTTCCGGCAGTAAGTTCGCCGATAGAGTTTTGTACGATGAATCCAAAGTCGAAGAACGCTACGGCGTGTCACCCAAACAACTTATCGAGCTAAAAGGCTTGGTCGGCGACAGCAGCGACAATATTCCCGGCGTCAAAGGCATCGGCGAAAAGGGTGGCGCTAAACTCATCAATGAGTATGGCACGCTGGAAGGCATCTACGAGCATTTGGAAGAAATATCGAAAGGCACGCGCTCCAAGCTGGAAGAGGGCCGCGATAGTGCTTTCCTTTCACGCGAGTTGGGCCGTATCATTACCGATGTACCCGACGTCGAGCTAAACATTCAGGCCGGGCGCACGATGGACTTCGATATTGTCGAAGTCGCCAATTTGTTCGTGGAATTAGAGTTCAACACCATTTTCAACCGCATTCCCGGTGCCCCGGAAGACAAATTGCCGGAAGAGGTCGCCACCGTCGCGCCAAAAACGCCCGCCGGTCCCATCGACCCCGATGGCGATTACATCACCATCGATACCCCGGCCAAACTCGAAACGCTGGTCAACAAACTCAAGCAAAGCGACAAACTGTGCGTCGATGTCGAAACCGACAGCACCGACGAAGTCCAGGCCCGGCTGGTAGGCATCGCCATCACGGCCTCAACCGGCGAGGGCTATTACATTCCGCTGGCACACGGCGCTAAAGCGCAACCAAAAGCTGGTGAGCAAGCGACATTGTTCGATGAACTCGCTGCGGCGTCGGATGCGCCCCAATTGGATGTGGCAACAGTCCAAGCTGCCCTTGCGCCAATTTTAGCCGACCCCAACGTATTAAAGTATATGCACAACGCCAAATTTGATATGGTTTTGCTGCGCCGCAACGGTATGCCCGTCGCACCGCCCATCTACGATACAATGATTGCTGCCTACATCGGCAATAATGCCCAAAACGCTCGGTATGGCCTCAAAGAGCTGGTCAAAGAGCATCTCAACATCCAGATGACGGAAATCAAAGAGCTAATCGGTACCGGCAAAAACCAACTGACGATGGATCAGATCTCCATCGACAAAGTTACGCCCTACGCCGCCGCTGACGTCGATATGACCCTGCGACTGGCCGATATTGTCGATAAACCGCTGCAAGAAGACAAAGATTTTCGCCACATCTTCGAAACGCTCGACCTGCCGCTCATCTATGTTCTCATCGATATGGAACTGGCCGGCATCAAGCTTGATACCGATGCCTTGCGCCAAATGTCGAGCCAATTGTCAACCCGCTTAGCCGAAATCGAGCGCGACGTGTATAAAGTCGCCGGTCTTGAATTCAACCTCAACTCAACCCAGCAGCTATCCGATGTGCTTTTCAAAAACCTCGGTTTGCCCACCCAGGGACTGAAGAAAACCAAAAGCGGCTACTATTCCACCGCCGCCAACGTGCTGGAAGGATTGCAAGGCCAACATGAAATCATCGATCTCATCCTGGAAAACCGAACCCTGGCCAAACTCAAAAGCACCTATGTCGATGCTCTCCCGGCGCTGGTTAATCCGCGCACCGGGCGCATTCATACCAATTACAACCAAATCGGCATCTCGACCGGGCGGCTATCCAGCAGCGACCCCAATTTGCAGAACATCCCTGTTCGCACCGAACAAGGCCGCGAGATTCGACGCGCTTTTATTGCCGAGGAAGGGCATCACCTTATTGCCGCCGATTATTCTCAGGTGGAATTGCGCGTTTTGGCCCATATTACCGAAGATGAGGGGCTGCTGACCGCTTTTGAGAACGATCAGGACATCCATACGGCTACAGCTTCAGCCGTGTTGGGGATACCGCAGGATCAAATCGACAAATACCAGCGGCGCATCGCTAAAACCGTCAATTTTGGTCTCATTTACGGCCAAACCGCCTTCGGCCTGGCCCAGGGGACGGGGATGAGCCGCGAGGAAGCCCGCGTCTTCATCGAAACCTACTTCGAGAAATATCCGGGCGTAAAAACCTACATCGAACGCACCGAAAAGCTCGCCGCCGAGCAAGGCTACGTCGAAACACTGCTGGGCCGCAAACGGGACTTCTCCCAACTGGCCGATCTAACCGGCGCGCAACGTTCCCGTGCCGAGCGTGAAGCCATCAATATGCCTATTCAAGGCACCGCCGCCGATATTATGAAACAGGCCATGATTAATCTTCACCGCCAGTTGGCCGAGCAAAAATTCAAATCGCGCATGCTTTTGCAGGTTCACGACGAGCTAGTCGTAGAAGCCCCTGACGATGAGTTAGATCAGGCCATCAAATTAACCCACGATGTCATGAGCGAAGCCTTTAAGCTGCGGATTCCGCTGAAGGTTGATGTGGAGGTGGGGAAAAATTGGCTGGAGATGACTCCGGCAGCCTAACTCCCTATTGCAACAGCCCCCGTGCCACGACCGGCCACACCACCTCGACTGTCTCGCCGCGAACGCCGATGATTTGATTAAACAGGTTATTCGCTACGCAGCAATGGTTTGGGATAATCGTCACCTGCTCGCCGATGGCTGGTTTGCTGGCGCAGCCGGAAAAATCGACGGTGGCGTGCTCCTCGTTGAGGCGCTGGATGTTGGCCTGGGGATATTCCACGATAAAACCGTAGCCGCCTAACCCTTGCAGGTCGGAGGAGAGCGTTTTGCTGCCGCTGTCTAAAATGCCCCGATTCTCCGTGGGCCGACTGACCACCGTGGCGATGATGGTGAAAGCGCACTGCTCAAACGTCATCGCGCCCGATTTAACCATCGCCCGGTCGCCATAAATGTAGGTTCCGGCCCGATGCTCGGTGATTTGGGGATGTTCATGGACTTCCCACATACACGGACTGCCGCCACCGCTTATTTTTTCGACCGATAGACCCGCCGCGTCAAGCAGAGCCACCGTTTCCTGGATAAAAGCATCGACCTGAGCATTATTCGGATAGGTCATCAACCCGCCGAAATGCAGGCCCGGTGAGCGAGCGATAATCTGCGCCAAATCCGCCGTTTGCTGCGGCGTCTGCGTCCCGCAGCGACCGATGCCGCTGTCGAACTCTACCAGCACCGGCAAAGTCGTCCCCTCGCGCCGCGCCGCCTCTGAAAGCCCTCGCACCGTCACCTCCGAATCGGCGGTGACGCTAATTTGCACCCGGCGGGTCAACTGCATTAAACGCTCCAGCTTGGCCGCCCCCAAAATGTTGTACGGCAAAAAAATGTCACGAATTCCGGCCTGCGCCATCACCTCTGCCTCGCCGAGCTTCTGTACGGTAATCCCTGATGCCCCCGCCGCAAGCTGCATATGGGCCATCTCCGGAATTTTGTGGGTTTTGATATGCGGCCGGTTCGCCACGCCGTGTTGATCGAGATAATTTTGCAGCCGGTGGATATTGCCTTCTAATTTGTCGATATCGACGACCGCCGCCGGGGTATCGAGTTCGTGAATGTCCATTATAATGCCTCCTCTAAAATAAAAGCCCGGAGCGACAAAGTTTACTTTGTCCTTAGCGTATACAACAAAATATAGTAAATCAACACATTAATCAGGACGTGCTGGAATCACAAAGCTAGCTTTGT
>JAGRBY010000725.1 GCA_020433835.1 Anaerolineae bacterium
CAACCGCCGCTGCCGACCGCCGTCGGGACGGTTAGCGACGCGCCGCCCAAATCGCTGGTCACCTGGCCGCCATCAACGGCCAGCCAGGTGCGGCCGGTGCCGTCACCGTCGCGCTCGCTTAAAATGGCGCCGGAGGTGCTATCCAGGTTAAACCAGGCCATCGCCGTGAAGCTGGTGTCGGCCGGGTCGAGAATGTTGACCGTGGTCAGCACGTCGCCGCCGTCAAAATCGGCGGCGAGGCCTAGTTGGCCGCTCTGCCCGGCGGACGGACATTCCGAGCCGGAGCAGGTGGCGTTGGCCTGCCGCAGCGAGCCATCGACAAAGGGCGGCTCCGACTCTTCAAAGTGCAGGTGCAGCCGGCGGCTGTTGCCGGAGAAGGGCACATCCATGACCGTGCCGGAGACAATCGGCATGGCCGAAGAGATAACCACGGTGCCCGCCACCACATCGGCGGTGGGGCCGAGATCATCCACGGCAATGGTGCCGATGGTGCCGCTCATCACGTTGCCGGCGGCATCTTCGGCCTGGGCTTGCACATCGTACTGGCCGTAAGGCGGCGAGACAAAGGGATAATCAACCTGCCAGGTCGCGCTGCCGGTGGCGTCGGCGGCTTCGCTGCCCTGCACCGACACGCCCTGCCAGTCGCGGATGTCGATGGTTAGACTGTTGGTGACGACGCCGCTGGCCGGGCTGCCGCCATCGCTAAAGGTGCCGGTTAGGGCCAGCGTGTCGGCCCCGCTGGTAATAGGCTCGCTGGTGGTCAGGATAGTACTGGTCAGGTCGGCGTCGATTTCTACAGTGGGCGGGGTGTTGTCAACATTAACCACGGTCGAACTGCTGGCGCTGTTGCCCGCGCTGTCGGTGGCTGAAAACTCGATGGTGTACTGGCCGGAGACCGTCGGGCTAAAGTAGTACAGCCAGTCGCCATCGCCGCTGCCGGTGGCCGACTCGGTGTAGGCGCTGCCGCCACCCGCCGGCGGCGTAACGGTCACGTTAACGCTGACGATCCGCGACAGGTACGAGTCGTCATCAACCACGGAAACGGCCAGCATGGTCGATTCCAGTTTCAACTCGGTAAAGTCACCCAGGGTGATAGCCGGTGGGGCGGTATCAATGATCACCGGCACTTGCTGCACGGTATCGTACCAGGCCGATTGGTAATCGTAAATGGCCTGGGTATCCAGACTTGACAGCCGGCCGCCATAAACGGCCACTTCGTCGAGGCTGCCCTCAAAGCCCTCGCCGATGGTGATGGGCTGGCTGTTGTTGCAAATGCCGGTGTAGGAGGGCGTGTACTCGGTATCGAGGGCGCCGTTGATGTAAAGCGCCATTTCGTTGCGGTCGTTGTCGTAGGTGGCGATGATGTTGTTCCACTGGTTTTCCAGCAGTTCGCCCTGGCTGTCGAAATATTTCCAGCCGGCGCTGTAGTTGTAGCAGTTATTTTGAATGAAGAAGCGAACCGTCATCGAGTTGGACTCGATGCGCAGGGCGTAGTTGCGGTTATAGCCGCTGCTGTTATCTTTGCGAATCAGCCATTGGTTGCTGCTCTTGGTTTTGGTGGGCTTAACCCACATGCTCAGGCTGAAATCGGACACTTGCAGATCGTCGCTGGCGGCGACGGTGAGGGTATCGTTGCCGTCGAAAACGGGGGCCTCGCGCATCCAGCCGTCGGCCCCGGCCTGGGGACAGCCGCTGCCGGAGCAGGTGGCCGGGTTGTCGGCGGGGGCTTCATCGCTAAAGGAGGTGGTGTCCAAATCCTCATCCAGGTGCAGGTTGAGTACGGGCGACTCCTGCATGGCGGCCTCAATTTCGTCTTGGCTCAAGGCGCTGGAAAAAATAACCAGGTTATCCATCCACCCTTCGTAATCAAAGCCGATGGCGTAAACGCCAAAAAAGCTACCAACCGTTCCATTACCGGTATCTGAGCCTTGCGGAACACCGTTAATAAAAATGGTTCTGGTACCGGTATCTGCCTCAAAGCGCCAGGCCAGGTGCTGCCATTGATCCGATTGCACTGCCGCAGAGGCGGTAAGACGGCCTTGAGATGTTGCCCCAAAATAGGGGTAACCACTTTTGTCAATGCCCTGAGTGGTAAAGCCAAAAAGGGTGGCATCATCGCTAACAGGGTAGCTGACCGTGGGTTTTACCCAGGCCATAATGGTATAGTCAAGATCACCGTTAATGCCCAGCGTATCGCCGCCGTTGAATAGGGTGGTACCGGGGACCAACGTAACCGCATCGCCCCCATCCATATAGAGGGCCTGGTCGGCCAGTCCGGAACGGCCGCTCTGCGGGCAGGCCGAACTACAGGTGGCTTCCAGGGCATTGCCGGAAGAATCGTCAAAAGCGGTTGCGCCGGGCGGTTCATCAAACTTAAACTCTAACGAGCGGTTGCCTTTGCTGTACAGGTCTTCAACTTCGGACACAGACAGATCGGCATCAAAGATTTGCAGCTTGTTCATGCCACCGATAAAGGCAAAGGACTCAGTGGTGTAGTACCCGTAGTAATAATAGTTGGTGTCAGATTCAAAAGCCGGTGGGGTCCAGCTAAGCCCGTACTGGGCGCTTAGCTCGGTTTGATCCATCGCGCCGATGGTGATGCGCTCGTTAAGGCCGGTAGCCATACAACTGTCGGTTATGGCCGAGCCGCCGCTTTGGCCGTTGACATACAGGGTCAAAACATTGGTGTCGTCGTTGTAGGTGACAATGAGTTGATTCCACGCGTTTTGATCGAGGTTGATGCTGGCATTGACGGTGGTGTCGCTGCCCGTACCGTTGCTGCAACTGCTATTTTGCAGGCTGAAGAAGGGCGTCATCGAATTGGCTTTGATACCCAGTGTAAAATCGCCATATTTGTTGATGATGTTTTGGGGATGGTTTTCCTGGGTTGTCGGTTTAACCCAAACCTCGAAAGAGAAGCTGTCCAGCTTGAAATCATCGTCCGCTTCAATACGGGCTACCGGGGTGTAGTAGTTGGGTGAGTCATCGAGCACCCCGGTAAACTCAAGATACGAGCCGTTAGCCACCGGGCAATCAACCGAGTAGCTGCCGTCCCAATCTTTTACACACACGGCGTCGTGATCGTTGCTGGAGCTATCGACAAAGCTGTACGAACCGCTACAGTTTAAGATGCCGGTGCAGGCGCTAGTCGGCTCACTCTCGTTGAACTGATACTGGGCCACCAAATTGGCCGAGTCGTCCTCTGCGTCGGGGTCTTCAATTATGGCCCCGGCCCGGATGGTGACGCTGGTTTCGATGGTTTGGGCAACACTGGGGGCGGTGACCGTACCGTTGAGCGTTGTTTCCTCCAGGTTGGACAGCACGAAGGTCTCCACGTCTTGGGTGGTATCGACCGGAAACTCCGCTTCCAGCAGCCCGCGAGCGGTGCGGCTGTCAAGCTCGTTTTTGACGGTGGCGGTGTAGGCCACGGTACCGCCGATACCTACCAAAGAGGGCGAGGCACTGGCACTGAGGCTAAGCACGTTTAGATCTTGCGGCACGGTGGGGTTGTAGCCGTACACAAATTCCAGCCGGTCGGTGACGTTGTCACTGTCGGTGTCGGCATCGATGGGGCTGGCCGAAACGCGGGTTTTGAGTGCGTTGTCGCTGCTGTCAAAGTCGTAGGTAAAGAGCCAGCCGCCGGTCCA
>JAGRBY010000726.1 GCA_020433835.1 Anaerolineae bacterium
TGGGTGCGCGAGCACGAGCCGGACATCTATGATGAAATCGATCAGATTTTGCTGCCAAAGGATTACATTCGCTACAAGCTGACCGATGATTACGCTACGGACAAAGCCGGAGCCGCCGGAACGCTACTGTTCAACGTTAAGAGCCGCAACTGGTCGGTTGAGGTTTTAGATGCGTTGGAAATTCCCGGCGGCTGGCTGCCATCCACCTATGAAGGCACAGAAGTAACCGGCCACGTTTCGGACGAAGCCGCGCTGGCTACGGGGCTGGAACCCGGCACGCCGGTTGTCGGCGGCGGGGGCGATCAGGCTGCCGGAGCGGTGGGTGTCGGCGCGGTTCAGCCGGGCGTTATCGCCCTCACGCTGGGCACATCGGGCGTCGTCTTCGCCAGCGCCGCCGAACCGTTCATCGAGCCGGAAGGCCGGCTGCACGCCTTCTGCCACGCCGTACCGGGGCGCTGGCATATGATGGGCGTGATGCTCTCGGCGGCGGGCAGTCTGCGCTGGTATCGCGACACGATGGCTCCCGGCGTCGATTTCGACACACTGCTGGCTCCCACCGCCGATATTCCAGCCGGCAGCGAGGGGCTACTGTTCCTACCCTACCTCACCGGCGAGCGCACGCCCCACCCTGATCCGCTGGCTCGCGGCGCATTTGCCGGACTCACCGTCCGCCACACGCTGCCCCATTTCACCCGCGCCGTGTTGGAAGGTGTCGCCTTCGGCTTGCGCGACGGCTTCGAACTGATGAAAGCCGCCGGCCTGACCGACATCAAGCAGGTGCGGGTCTCCGGCGGTGGGGCCAAAAGCCCCATCTGGCGGCAGATTTTGGCCGATGTCTTGAACGTCGAACTGGTCACGGTCAATACCTCCGAAGGCGCTGCTTACGGAGCCGCTCTACTCGGTGCGGTCGGCGTGGGCGTCTGGCCCGATGTCGATACGGCGACCGAAGCCTGCATCCAGCTCACCGGCTCAACCCGTCCGCAAGAAGAGACCGTCGCGGCGTACGAGCCGTATTACGCGCAGTATCGCGAGCTGTATCCGGCGCTGCAGAATATCTCGCACAACTTGGGCAATTTGGCGTAATTGTAGCTATGCCAAAAGTCATTGATTGGAGCAAAACCGAAGCGATCTGGCAAAGCGAGCCGAACATTATCGCGACCTGGGCCTTTGGCTCAGCTCAGGATGGAACGATCCGGGACGGCGGCGATATCGACATCGGCATTTTGGTCGAGACAGCACCCTCGCTTGATGAGTTGCTCGAGCTGCTTGGCCGTTTACAAGACGCCCTGCAATTTGAGGATATCGATTTGATCGTACTCAACGAGGCAAACCCCATACTGCGTTTTGAGGCGCTCTCCGGGCGTTCGCTTTTCTGCCGCGATTTGTCTCGACGGGCCGAGTTTGCTTCGCTAACCGCTCGCGAGTACGAGGAAGCGATGGGGCTATGGGAGTGGGGATTAAGACAGCGGGTTTCAAAAGATGAGGGAGGAGATTGGAGATAAGGAGATTGGGAGATTAGGCTCAAGCAATCTCCTTATCTCTTTATCTCCTTATCTCTAATACACCATCTCACCATTGATGAAGGCTTCGGTTCGAGGATCAGTGGGGTTAGAGAAGAATCGCTCCGTTTCGGCCACCTCAACCAAGCGACCCTCCAGCAGTAAGGCGGTACGATGCGCCAGCCGTCGCGCCTGAAAGACGTTGTGGGTGACGATGACTATCGTTGTACCACGCTCGCGGTTGACTTGGGTGATGATCTGTTCGATGAGTTTGACGTTGTAGGGATCTAAGTTAGCCGTCGGCTCATCCAGCAGCAAAACCGAGGGTTGAATGACCAACGCACGCGCCAAGGCCACGCGCTGCGCCTCTCCCCCGCTCAACGTTTTAGCCCCGACATCGATCAGGCTGTCGAGACCCACCAGATCGAGCGTCTCAGTGACCACACGCTGTACCTGTTCTCCATTTTTGCCGCGCAGCTTTAAACCATAAGCCACGTTATCGGCAACCGAACGGTTTAGCAAAACCGGATTTTGAAAGACGGTGGTAATCTTGCGTCGCAAATCCAGCGGGATAGCTTCGCCGTTGAGATGATAGGCTTCAAAGGTCAACGCGCCAAGAGACGGGCGCTCCAGAAAGTTGAGGTGGCGCAGCAGCGTGCTTTTACCGGCTCCGCTTGGTCCCACAACCGCCAAAATTTCGCCCGGAAAGATGTCCAACTGATCGATGTCGAGAACGGTTCGCCCGTTGTAGGTTTGGGTTAGATTACGTAGTGTAAAGATAGGGTTTGTTGTCATAGTCTAAAGGCCGTGAAGCAAGTAACATCCCTGTTTGAGGAGATTGGGAGATTAAGCCTATAAATTCTCTAATAACCCATCTCCTCATCTCCTTTTACGAAAATTCTTTACCCTGCAACCGCAGCAGGATAGCGTTGACAATAAAAGAGAGAATGAGCAAGACAATCCCCAAAGCAATGGCCAGATCAAAGTTGCCTTTTTGTGTTTCCAGAACAATCGCCGTGGTTAGCACCCGTGTTTTGCCTTCGATGTTGCCGCCAACAAGCATCACCGCGCCCACCTCGGAAATAATTGAGCCAAAACCGGCGACAATCGCCACGACCACGCCGATTTTAGCTTCGAGAAGAATGGTTATGGTTGCTTGCCAGGGCGTGGCTCCCAACGATACTAACTGCCGGCGGAGGTGGGGGTCGACGCCCATCACGGCGGCCATTGTAAAACCGGCCACCAACGGAAACGAGATGATCGTCTGGGCCACGATCATCGCATTAGGGGTGAACAACCAGCCCAAATCACCGGCAGGGCCGCTCCGGGAGAGCATCAGATAGACAAACAGTCCGATGACCACCGGAGGAAAGCCCATGCCGGTATAAAGCAGAGCTGTAATAAATGACCGCCCAGGGAATCGTAACAGGGCCATAGCCGCGCCCAACGGAATTCCAAGCAGTGTACTGAAGACCAACGCCACGCCGGAAACGGAGAGTGACAGCCAAATGATTTCGTAGAGCGCGGTATTAAAGCTGAGAATAATCTCAAACGCCTGAATTATTCCCTGAACAATATCATCCATAACAATTATTATTTAGCAGCGTTCCAGGCCTCAGAGTCGGATACAAACAGCGGTTGACCAAATTCAGCAACGCCAAATTCGCTGATAAGCTGTTGGGTTTCCAACGACGTCATCCAGTCGATGAAAGCGGCTGCGCCTTCGGCGTTGACGGTGGGGTGCAGTTCCGGGTTGACGGCAATGACACCATAGGGATTGAACATACGTGAGTCACCTTCCACCAAGATGACCAGGTCGATGCCTTCCAGCGTGCGGGCTAAAAAGGTGGCGCGGTCGGTGAGAGCGTAGGCTTGCTGTTCGTCGGCTACGGTGAGCGTTGCGCCCATCCCCTGCCCTATCGACTGGTACCAATCGCCTTGGGGTTTGTAGGTAATCTTTTCAGCATCTTCAACATCGGCCACTTCATCGAGCGTAAGGTTGGTGGCTTGCCACAGCGACTGCTCTTTGATATGCGTGCCGGAGTCATCGCCCCGGGAAATGAAGGGACTGCTGCTTTCGGCAATTTGGGTGAGGGCGGCGGCGACATCGGTCATCCCTTTGATGCCGGCCGGATCGGCTTCAGGAC
>JAGRBY010000727.1 GCA_020433835.1 Anaerolineae bacterium
CATTACGACATCGACCTGATCGTTTTCGATGTAGTCGAGCAGCTCAGCCGGATGGATTTGCACCTGGCGATTATCGAGCATGGGCTGTTTCTCGGCGGCGATGCTCTCCCATTTGTCGGCGGAGGTCGGCTGGCCGATGAGCATTACAACTGCGGCAGCAGCAATCAGCGCCCCGGAGCCTATAAGTTTGTAGCGGGTGTGGGCCGGGTTGGGTTTTTCGCCGCCCATCATGGCCTCGACCTGTTCAACCCCCCAGAACATCAGCACCGCCGCCGCGACAATGACCAGCACTACCACGCCGGTTGGTGCGCCAAATAGCTCCGGCAGGGTAAAGCGCCCCATGTAGTAGGAATTCCAGAAGTCGCTTAGCAGGCCATCGACCGACTCGCCAAAAGCAAAGATGCCGACAAACAGGCCCCCCACAAAGAACATAGCATCGACTTTGAGGGTGGCAACGCCAACGGTTGATGTACCGGGGCAGAAGCCGCCAACGATAAAGCCGACGCCCATAATGAGGCCACCGACCACGCCGGGCCACAGGTAGGTGGGGTTGACGTAGAGACGGTTGTAATCGACCAGCCCCAAACCGGCGGCGGTAAAGATGAGCACCATCGCCACCAAGATGGCGGTGAACATCACTTTCAACACCGTCATATCATGCAGATAAAATTGGGCGGCCAGCTTTTTCGAGTTGCCAAAACCGGCTATCTCCAGTACGTAGCCAAAGCCAAAGCCGATGATGGCGGCTACCAGGTACAGCCCAATTTTGCCGTACATGGCTTCGATAGGGAACGGGCCGGGAAATGCAGGGAAGAATTCCATAATAACCTCCTATCGCCACAAACGTCTAAGAAAATAAGCGAAGGCGTACGCACCGATAAAGACCGCCGGTAAAAAGGCCCAACTGCCAACCGACAGTACCGATGCCCCGGACAGCCCCTGGCCCGACGTACAGCCCCGGGCAAAGCGCGAGCCGTAGCCCATCAGGATGCCGCCGGCAAAGGCCATCATCCAGCGGGTTGAGTTGGTGATGCGGGGACCTTTGTTGGTTTCAAGCCGCACGCGCCCGTGAATGAGACCGGATACAAAGCCCCCGATCAGGGTGCCGAAGCCCAACCACACAAACGAGTTGTCCAGCGGGTTTCTTTCGCCGCCGGCCATACTAATAAGGTAGGGGACGCGGTTAATGTGGTCGGCGTTGACTAAATCTTCAACGAAAACCAGAACTCGGTTTAGTCCGCCCGATGAGCCTAAGCCGTCGCCGGTTAGGAAAAAGGCGGTGAATAACACCACGCCTAACAGCACTCCAGCGAGATAAGGGTTGGCATAGGGTTTTGGTTCTCTTTTGGTGAGTGTTTGCATATGTCTTGTCCTCCGTGTTGCTCAAGGTAATGGTAAGACCTGACAGGTTTTGTACATGACTTTTGGCGTACCTATATTTCCGATTGAAATATAACGTTCTCCTGATGATACCTTTGAAAACCTGTCAGGTCTGGGTCGATTCCTCTTCTTCACTTGATGAATGGCCATTGGCTTCTACTTCATCCCAACCGTCGATCATCGATTGGATACCGCCCAGCGGTTTGTGGCCGGTGGTGGTTAAATAAACGTGCATAATAATGAAGGCCGCCAGCAGCCAGGCAATCAAGCTGTGGATAGGGGCCAACACCGGCAGGCCACCCAGACTGTTGCCCAGTTGCGGCCAGGTCTGCATGCCCCAAATCAGCACGCCGGTAATAACCTGAAGCGGCAGCAGCACGTTCAGCAAGCCGAAGTAGGTAAGCTGCTGCAGCGGGTTGAGCTTTTTCTGCGGCGATTTCTCGAAAGGATGCGGATCGCCTTTGAAGATGCCGCGCAGATAAAAGAGCGCCTGCGACATCATCTGGTCGAAAAAGCCGCGCGGGCGGGGAATAAACTGCCGGATTTCGCCGCTGGCCAGGTGATAAAAACCGGCCAAAAAGGCGTTGACCAGCAGGATAAAGCCCAGCACGTTGTGAACCTGCACCATGTACGGGAACGAGAACACACCAAACATATCGGGTTTGTGGATGATTAAGCCGGTGAAGATGAGCAGGAAGATGACCGCCGCCTGCAACCAGTGCCAGAACCGTTCGTAGACGGTGTACATATAGACCCGTTCATAGCGGTGGTGGGGATGCACGGTTTTGGCGGCGGAGTAAAAGCGTAACCCGGCGTGGGCAAATACGCCCAGCGTTGTGCCGACAAGGGCCAGCACGCCCAGCCAATCAACCCATTTAACGCTGTTATAGCCAAAAATGTAGATACCTTCTTTGGCTATATTAGGTTGGTAAAGCAAACCGCCATCGTCATCGGTGACAATTTCACCAGCGTGGGCGACGGCCGCATCGCCAAAGAATTGGGGCATAACGCCGCCCGGTACGTAAGCGGCTAACTGTATCGGCGCAGCGATGCGCGAGTCTTGGCCGTGGCAGGCCGTACATTCTTTGGTGGCCCATTCACCGTTGGTCACGCCGTGGTTGATGCTGTAGGGCTGAACTTCGGCCTTAATCCGGGGAGTATCAAGCCCCAGGTCGATCAGGTTCTGCTCGATGATGGCAGTTTTGTCCGGGGTGTCGAGGCGCAGTTCGGTGTCGTCTAAGCTACCGCTGCTGTCACTATCGAAAGCGGACAGCACATCTTCTCGGTACTGATCGCCGTCCAGGTAGGCCGCCTGCAAATCTGCCAAGCGCACCGGCCGTTCCGGCTCGCCGTAAACCCAGTACCAGGATGATATGAGATTGAAGGGGGCTAACGGGTCGCCGCCTTCGGGGCGCTGGTAGGACAGCAGCATGGGATTGAACCCGGTGATGAGGGTATTGATATCGTGCGGATCGCCTTCCACGCCTCGGCAGACCCGTTGGCCTTGGCCATCGGTATTGACCACCGTCCAATCAACCTGCTGCACGGCGGGAGCGTACATTTTGGGCACGTGGCAGGACTCGCAACTGACGTTGGCAAAGTGAGCTTCTTTGTAGGGCAGCCATTCATGGACGGCAGTCGGGTCGTGGCAGCCTTCGCAGCGACGCATGGTGTTGTTGAACTCGGGGGCGACGGTGCTTTGAGCCGCAGCGCCCTTGGCGAATTGGTGCAAGGGTTGGTACAGATAATCGCCAATGTCGATGCGCCGGGCATCGAACACGAGGTGCGTAATGGTGTCGTCTTTGGTGCCCTGGAAATAGACGGGGTTGTTGAGTGAAGCGTGGCAGTCGACGCAATCAACAACCCGCTCGGCGTGAACGTCCCACGTGCGCGAAAGGTCTTCTTTGTCTTGCAGGTTCATGCCGGATTTGTTGAGGCGCTGCGGGGCGAAAATCTCGCCGGTCGTAGCCGTTTCGCTATCACAGCCGGTCTCGATGAGCGGTTCGTCGTTGGTGGTGTGAACCGCGCCGTGACATTGGCCGCAGTTGCTGTTGCTGGGGTCTTGCATGGTCACGTATTCTTGGGCCAGCGTGCCGTCCGGGGCAAAAGCAGCCGGGTTCCAGGCCAGTTCGCCCTCGGTATCGGTCACAATGCCCGTACCCAGCAGCGTGGCGGTGTTGGCCCATTTGAAGTTGCCCGCTGCTAACGTTTCGATGCGAGCCTCGTTGTTGGGGTTGGGGATGTGGCACAGAAAACAGTTC
>JAGRBY010000728.1 GCA_020433835.1 Anaerolineae bacterium
CGGTCACCGGCAAGTATGAGGATGATCCTTCGGAAGCAACGCGCTGGGGCTTTAAATTGAAGCCCAAAACACGCAACGTGTTGAAACCAAAAAACTTGCAAGAGCGGCTGGCTTTGATGAACGCCTACATCGCCAAAGAAGAGAGTCAACCGGCAGAGGAACGTTTCCGTGTGCCGAAACTGGAGCAAGTTATCGAACTACGGGATATGGTTGCGGCCAATACGCAGGCCCATCAGGAAGGGCAAAATCAGCAGGAAAACAACCTTGAGACCATCAAGAAGCTGACCAAAGCGTTGTCCCTCTGCCTGCAGGCGGCGGCGATTTATCTTCTGGGCATGGATTTTGATTTTGATCTATCGACGCAGATGCAAAACTGGGGTTACGATATTACGTTGAAACGCAGATCATCGAGTAGCAAAGAGACTGCAAAAGAAGCAGACCCCACCAACGATGAAACCTCCGCCGACGCGGACGCTTCAACGAACGGCGCTGTCGATACGGACGGCGCGGTAGATGTTGGGGCTAATGGTGATGCTTAGCTGGGGAATCAAAGCTTGCTTTAATCGACTCCGTGGTGTTTGAGCTGCAAAATCTCCCAAACAAAAAACTTAGTTCACACTCCATAGCATGAAGCAACTCTCATTTGAGGGCAAAGACCTGACAGGTTTTCGGAAAGTGTGTTCCAGTGTCGATAACTTTTCGTTCGAAAGTCATGGTTGTCCTAAAATTTTGGACAAAACCTGTCAGGTCTGATCACACCGTTTAGCCTAAAGCCTGATCCAAATCGGCAATGATGTCTGTATAACTCTCGGCTCCGACGTTTAAACGAATGAGATTAGTCGGCACCGAGGCCAGGTTGCGGCCTTCATCACCCTGTTGCTGGTGGGTTGATATGGCCGGAATCGTAGCCACACTTTTTATCCGGCCTAAATCTGTGGCTCGCCAAATCATTTGGAGGCGATCAAACACAGACCGAGCCGCGCTATGCCCCCCTTTAACCGTAAATGCCAGCAGATGCCCAAAGCGATTGACCGGCATACCATAGGTATCCTCGCTATCAACCAGCCACATATATTTCTTCGCCAGGTCGTGGCCGGGAAAAGTAGCCAATCCCGGATAAGCGACGTTCTCCACCGAGGCGTGCCGGCTCAAAAATTCGGCCACCCGCATTGTGTTTTGACTCATCAAATCGACCTTACTGCGCAGCGTTCGTAAATCGTTCAAAATCATCAAGGCACTGAAGGGGCTTAAGCCCGGCCCGTGATCCCGGAAGGGAAATAGCTTCATATAGATCGCGAAATTTTGTCGCATCTCAGCCGGCGCGATCTGGCTGGGGATATTGTGTTTGGCGATAACAGCTCCGGCAATGGCAAAACCACTGCTGGTCATTGTTTTGCTAACCGAATGAACCACAATGTCCGCGCCGTGTTGCAGGGGGCGGATTAACGCGGCGGTGCCTACCGTTGGGTCAACAATCAGGGGGATATCGTGCGCATGGGCCAGGTCGGCTACGGCGGCAATATCAAAAACGGCCAGGCTTGGGTTGCTGGGCATTTCGCCGAAGACAAAGCGCGTTTGCTCATCAATTTGGCCGGCCCATTCGTCCAGATTTAAGGGATCACGAACCCAGCGCACGTCAATGCCCCGTTCAAGCCCGTACCGTTGGCTAAAAAGCATAAAGGTGCCGCCGTAACATTTGGCACTGGCTACAATATTTATCGGTTTGGTCTGGCCCGTCTCCGGCACCAAAAAGGGGTTGGTTGCCATAAACACCGCCGCCATACCCGAAGCCGTGACGCAAGCACTTACCTCGCCGGCAAAGCCGTAGCCCTCCAGCAAGGCGATGGTTTCTTCTAAATACCCAATGGTGGGGTTGGCAATGCGGCTGTATGTCCAGGACGGCATCAGATAGGCCAGGGCCGCTTCCATGTGGTCGCTATTTTCAAAGTGTTGGGCCGGGCTGGCAAAGAGCGGTTCGATGATGCTGCCTTGGTTTTGCAAGGCTGCCTCAGCATCGTACACACCATGCACGGCAATGGTATCAAACTTCTTTTGCCGCATGGTGTTACGGCGTTGTTGAAGTGAGGCCATCATTTGCTGACCGCGTTCGATGTATCGGTCAACGTGAGAAACGTCATTGTTTGTGCTATCAAAAACGCTATCCTTACTTTCAATCTGGGAAACCATAGAAATCCTCCTTGGATTTATTACTCACTCGGCAGGGGCAAAACAGTTGTTGATTTTATTTCAGATAGCACGACGCTGGTACTGATTTGGCTAATCTCTCGCCGGGTAACAATCTTTGTTCGCAAGAATTTTTCCAGCTCTCGTCGGTTTCTGTGCACGACTTTAAGGAGATAATCGTATTGACCGGTCAAATTATAACACTCTAATACTTCCGGCATGGCTTGAATAGCTTGTTGAAAGAGGTCTAACGATGTTTCAGAGTGTGCTCGCAGTCGAATATGGATTAAACTTATCATATCCAAGCCCAGCTTATCTCGGTCTAGTAGACAAACATACTGATGAATTACGCCCAGCGTTTCCAGCCGTTTTAGGCGCGTGTGCGTGGCCGGTTGCGAGAGATTGATCCGCCGGGCCAGTTCGCTGTTGTTCATTCGACAATTAGATTGAAGCTCGCGCAGGATTGCCAAATCAATTTCGTCAAGGCTGATCTCTGATGATTCTTTCATAAATCCCCCTTCTCTGTCAATAGTTTATCGGCATTATACTATAAATACGAATAAGTGCCGACAGTTTGATGCACTAAACTTTCAATTCTTCTGTGAATTCAACTTGTCAAAGGATAATGTGGAAGAATTTAAAGGGGGAGGATTTTATTATGAGGATTTTGCCAATGGACCCATGATGATGGCCAATTTGACAATTTTAGTGGGCGATCATCACGTATTGCACGCTTTTTGAAACACGAATGCACTGAATTTTTATGAATTCACTGAAAATTAGGCGTATTTCAGCGAATGCAGACCATCAGTATTTCACTGTTTCAATAGCCTATCACCCCCCTCCAAGCGACTCCCATCGGCAAACTTGGCTAAAGTCGGATAATCCCTATAATAGGGGTTGCCTACATCCTGACCAAAAGAAGATAATCCTATAAATACTCAATTTGAGGATTAACCAGACGCAATGATGATCCCAACCTCCCCCGAATCATCTGGTGGAGGTTTTCGCATGTGTCCTATTCCACAATTTACAAACGAGCTTCGGCTCATAACAATTTAGTTTGGAGGTTCCATTACAATGACCAAATGGGTATATCTGTACAAAGAGGTAGAAGACGCCGAAAAACATGCTGGTGATTGGGAAGGCGTACGAGCGTTGTTGGGTGGCAAAGGCGCCAACCTGGCCGAGATGGCCCGTGTTGGATTACCGGTTCCGCCTGGCTTTACCGTGACCACTGAGGCTTGCAATGCTTATCTGGCCGCCGGCGAAAAATTAACGGATGATATGTGGCAGCAAGAATTGGACGCAATGGCCGCCATAGAAGAGCAAACCGGTAAAAAACTGGGCGATCCGTCAAACCCGCTCCTGGTTTCGTGCCGTTCCGGGGCTAAATTCTCGATGCCCGGCATGATGGATACTGTACTCAACATCGGCTTGAACGATGAAGTGGTT
>JAGRBY010000729.1 GCA_020433835.1 Anaerolineae bacterium
ATAAACAAGTAACATGTTACGTATGCTTATTGCTTTGCAATTTTAGTCTTTTAATTTCAGACTCGAGATCTTCAATTTCTATAAGTATATCAGCCGGGGTATTGATACCCTGGCGAGCGTGCTGCTCTCGTAGCTTTTGTAAACGCCGCGATTTTATATGGACAAGATTTTGTAAATCTTTTGTTAGTGTTTGATAACTGGCTTTATCAGACTGCAAGCGCAGCCGTAAACTTTTTGAATTGTTTTGTAGAGTTGATAGATATTGGTTGTATTTCTTTTGGTTAAATCCAAAATCAGCATAGTTTTTGCTTATTCTCGTTTTTATCAGCCATTCATAAATAGGCGAGGGCATTAAATTGATGCGCGTGAGGATTATGGTTAAATACAGAGCGACCGGAGTTAAGAAGCAAACAAAGTATGTTGATTGCAAAAATTTTTGTCCTACTTGGTAAATAGCGGTCCATCCTAAAGCCCACAACAACACTACCCCGCCACCTAAAAGCCACAGAATTTCATGAACGTGTCGCTGAGCAGTTTGATCCAGGTATGTTTTTGCCTTGATCATTTCTTCCAGAAGTTCATCAATATCAACAGATTGCGACAGTACGGGCGGAGGCAAAGAAGATCGTTTTTGTTGTTTTTTTTGCTCGTAATTGTTTGACCGCCGTTCTTGGCGCTCGTTCTGATGCTCGATGCCGTTAAGAAGTTGCTTTACATTGATCTCTACATCAATCCCCTCTGGTATAAATGTCGATTTGCCCATTTCCTCTAAAGTCAGCAGATGTTGAAAATCGGTGACGATAGTAGGATAGTCAGGCAGCGGGATCTTTTCTTTGGCTTCAAGTTTAGAAATCGTCTGATGAATATGATCAAATTGATCGCGAATAATGGCCAGAAACTCACGGCGAGTCTGGGCCCAGCCGTTAATTATAATAGAAATTTTCCGCTCTTCTGGGTCGGCTTTAACTAAAGCCTTATTTTTACCGCGTTGAACCACAACGCCATTTCGCCAATAGGTCTTTTGATAAATCGACTGATGCATGCGTACAATAAAACGTGACATGACGCTGCTGGGCAAAACATTATAGTGATATTGAAAGCCTAAACATGATCGCGCGTCCCATTCGCCGGTGTATGGTTCTTCTTTAGGTAGCATATCAGGAATTAAAAAGGATGCTGTTGCTTGCTCAAAAGCGAAACAAAGCTCAAATTTACGCATGATATCAATGATAAAATGATGTGTTTCTCTGGGATAGCGCGGCGATTCCAAGATTGTGGCCAACATCTTTGCATCTAAAACCCCTTTAGCGTGGAAAAGGGCGTTATAATTGAGAATTCTATATACGCCACCGGTTACCCACTCAGGATTTAAGATATACGTATCAAACAATGATGAGGCCTTATGAAAGTTGAGCATCACCCCCAAATCATGCAGAAATCCCACTATAATTTTTTGGCTTTGCTCATCGGTAATACCTTGCTTTACACATAACGTTTTATATTCTGTGTAAGAAATATAATCCAGCTCTAACTTTTCCAGTTTGTTTTTTAGATAAATCCATTGCGCCGGTAGTGAGTCGCGCACATGGTCAAGACGCTCTAACTCAGCAATAATAAGCGCCTTCAAATGTTCTATTCCTTCTCCTGTTTTACACGATGTAAAGACAAAATTTTTAATATGGGGATATTTGATCTCTAAACCCCGTCGATCAACATGATGTAACTTTTCCTGATCACATTTATTGATAACCACAATAACCGATGAATTTCCCCCAAAGCTCTGGATGATTTTCAGCCAGTACTCTATCCGGTTATCGTGCTCATCTTGCCGTGCATTAAGTACCAGCAAATACAGACTACGCTGAGTCAAGAAAAATTGATGGGTGGCGTGCATAATCTCCTGCCCCCCAAAATCCCAGACGTTAAGACGAATATCCTGCCCGTTGACACCTACATTCCAATTATGAATATCAATCCCTTCTGTTTTGGCTTCGTTCGGGTTAAAGTCATTTTTGACCAAACGCCTAACCAACGATGTCTTACCTACGTAACTTTGCCCTACCAGTAAAATTTTGGCCTCATTAAGAGGTTTATGCTCAACGGAAGATCGATATTCAAGGTAATAATGAATTAAGGTCGCCGGATTGTTGGATTGGCCTACAATTTCAGGTGGAATAGGCAGTTGTGGATTATGCTTCACATCAAAAAAGTCTAAATGTGAAAGCTGATTGATCTCAACCGGCAGCTCTGTCAAACGATTTCTGCTAAGATAGAATTTAGACAGGTTCGTTAGCCGACCGATTGTCGGGGGGAGTTCAGCAAGTTTATTATCGCTCAGATCAAAGGTTTTTAGTTTGGTGAGCGCTCCTATTTCTAACGGGAGTGTGCTCACATTGTTCCTCTTGAGATAGAATTTTGATAAATTGGTTAGCCGACCTATCTCTAAGGGTAGCTCTGTAAGTTGATTATTGCTTACATCGAATGAAGCCAATCTTGTAAGTTGGTTAATCTGTTTCGGCAATGTTGTTAGCTGATTGTTGCTCAAGTCAAGTGAGAATAACCGCGTCAACCGACCTATTTCAGAAGGAACAACAGTTAGCCCATTGTTGTGAAGAACAAGCGACAGAAGGCCGGCAAGATTTCCAATCTCCGGGGGGATATCTTCTAATTGGTTGTTACTGAGATCAAGAACAGACAAATTTGAAAGAAGACCAATTTCAGGCAGGAGTTTTGCCAATTGGTTGTTGCTAAGATTGAATAAAGCTAGCTTAGCAAGTTGACGGATTGAGAGCGGGAGTTTAGCCAAATGATTATTGCTGAGGTTAAACATGGTGAGATGCGCCAGATGACCAATTTCAGAGGTAATCTCTGTCAACCTATTATTGTAGGCGACCAGAGAGGACAGGTTGGTTAGGCGACCAATTTCAGCCGGAAATTTGGTTAAATGGTTGTTGCTGACATCAAGGGTTGATAGCTTGGACAGGTGCCCAATTTCTGGGGGAAGCCCTATAAGTTGATTGTTACCCAAGTAAAGGGTTGATAGATTAGGCAGTTGCCCAATTTCAGGGGGAAGTTCTGTCAAATGGTTATTATATAAAACCAATGACAATAAATGTGACAGTTGGCCAATGTCGGGCGGAATTTCAGACAATTGGCTGTTGCTAAGATCAAGACGCTCCCATTGTTCTTCATTAGCTCGCTTAATGATATCCAGTAATTTACGTTTGTTCATGGCAAGCGCTCTCGGCTTCAGACTTCGTTTATTTTGCAAAAGTTAATGACCATTAGGGCTATAAGTCGGGTCTCTAAAGATGCAATACCAGTAGGGTCGCGGTATACGAAAAGGAACAAAGCTATAGTTGAGCTACGCTTGAGCCTGTCAAGGATGATGTTTTGGACCTACGGATTATTGATTGAAGTTTTCTGATCAAGAGGATTATTATGATAAGGAGCAAAATGCTGTTGTTAAATATACAACGCACTGAGTTAATTATTCCATGGGTTTATTGACCTTGTCAACATCTTAGGTTTATTAAGACAATAGGGTAGAAATACCTATCTGAGCGATATGATTATGAGTTACGCAGTTGAAAAAGTGACAGTCACTTCGATACAATAAATCGAGCTATATGGGCCAA
>JAGRBY010000072.1 GCA_020433835.1 Anaerolineae bacterium
CTCATTTTTAATTGAGGGAGACGGTTTACGCATCATCACCGATCCCTACACCCCGGACGAAATGGGGTTTCCCCCTATTACCGAACCGGCCGACATCGTTATTCGCAGTTCCAGCGACGATGGCGGTCACTGTTACGCCGAGATGATTCCCGGCAATCCCGACGTGGTTACCGCTACGGAGATTATCGACAGCGGAGCTACGGTTCGCGGCTTAAAAATCGCCGCTATTCCGGTCCGCGAGAGCCTGATCCACAAAGACTCGCCTCTGGATAACGGCATGTATCGCTTTACGCTGGAAGGCATTCGCCTGGCCCATATGGGCGATGTCGGCAACCCGCTTACCGATGAGCAGCTTGAAGCGCTGTCCCATGTCGATGTCCTCTTTGCGCTGGCCGGTGGTCCGCCGACTCTTGATCTGGATGACCTACGCGAGGCTATCGACATCATCCAGCCTCGCATCATCATTCCGATGCATTACCACCTGCCGGGCACCAAGGTCAAGATGCTGCCCATCACCGAATTGGCCGAACGCTTTTCGGTTGATGAGGTAGTCTGGATGGACAGCTCCGAGTTCGACCTCTCGCGCGATACCTTGCCCATGACCATGCGCATGTTTGTGCTACGCTCGAGTCTGGTGGAGCAGTAGCTGTGTTGAATTATGAAGGATGAATTATGAATTATGAGGATAAATAAGGAGCGTACTTATGACGGATCATGTGTATAAAAAGATTGAATTGACGGGATCGTCGGATGTGAGTATTGAAGATGCGGTTCAGAATGCGGTGGCGAAGGCCAGTAAATCCATTCGCAATATGCGTTGGTTTGAGGTTGTTGAAACACGCGGCCACATCAGCAACAATCAGGTAGCCTATTGGCAGGTGACAATTAAGATCGGGTTTACGTTAGATGGCAATGAGGACGCGGGCGCGTAGTACTTTAGTATCTCAATACGGTAACTGGTAATTAGCGATTAAATTACCAGTTACTTTTTCTATCTCTGCATAGATTGAGGAAGTGGCTGCGGCCCGTGCCACTCGTCGATGGCCAGTTGGATGAGTTGGCGAATGTTTTCGTTGTTCAGTTCATCGAGGGCGTGATGCACTTCTCCGTTAACCACAATTTCCATATGGCCGTTGGGATGGCTGCGCAGCCGGATAGTGTGTCGGCTAAGCGGATCGGTCTGGGGCAGAGCGGTTAGGTGGCGCTGAACAATCTGGTCGATGACATCGACAAATGTACGCGGCGCGCGACTGGGAACTGTTGCTGTGGTAATGAGCAGTTTGCCGGTGGCCGCCGCAATTTTTTTGGCTAACTTTTCCCAAAGTTGGGTCTCGTTGTGTAAGTTCGGCTCTTGATCAACCGGATAATCGGCATAGTGTCGCACCAACGTCACCGTGCGCTCATCTTTAAGCGTAACAAAGATAAACCACTTACGCCGTGTGTACATGCGCGGCACAAAGATACCTTCCTGGTGCTGGCTCTCAAAATCGAGAAAAACTTTGTCGATTTTGTCGAAATGGAAGAAGCGTGTCTGGTGATCGAAAAAAAGGTAGTGGGTGGTAAAAAACAATGTCTGCTGGGTTATATCGACACTAACCGAGCGGCGGCTGGTTAGCAGCAGCAAACTAAAACCAACGTAGACCACCGTCACCAGCCAGCCGATCAGGCCATAGCCGGAGGTAAAGACAACTGCGCCGGTGATAATGCCCAATATCAGCGCCACCGCACCCCATAACCGCAATATGTTAGGACGAGCCAATATTAAAACTGTCTCGGTTTCCTCTTTGATAAGTTGTGCTATGGGAATAGAGAGGTTCAACATAGGTTAGAGCTTTGCCTTGAGGCGTGAGTCAAATAACATTTCCTCAGGAATTAGGTAAATGGTAATTGGTAACTAGAGATTATCTGTTACCAATTACCACCTCCTCCATTCTTTTATTATACAGCGAATTTCTTCTTGACTCCAACATACGGCTGCGTTCGTGAGAACTGGGTCAATCTACTGTTATAGGATCATGGCTTGCAAACTTTTAGGAAATAGCTGCATAATTTTGGTATGAAAACACGCTCTTGGATGATTATAAGCCTTGTGACGTTAAGCCTGCTGCTTGTCTCGCTGCTGGCGAATGTCGTTATTTTTAATCAGGCGCAGCAATATTATCACCAGCTCAACGGCGTTCGGCTCGATCCTTTGGGAATGCGAGCCTATCCGGCGAAGATAAACAAACCGATCCCGACAGAAAACCAAAAGAGCGTTGTCTTTTTGGGCGACTCGCGAGCCTTCGCCTGGCCTGCACCCGATGACCAGCCTCACTTTGTCTTTACAAACCGGGGCATCGGATCGCAGACCACCGAGCAAGTTCTCCGACGCTACGAGGCTCATGTTAAACCCCTGTCGGCTGATGTTGTGGTGCTTCAGGTGGGTATCAACGATTTGAAAACCATCCCGCTTTTTCTTGATCAGAAGAAAGGAATCATTGACCGGACGGAAACGAATATTGCCACGATAGTAGAGCTGGCCCGGCAGGATGGCTCGATCGTTATTTTAACCACCGTATTTCCCCTCGGCGCGGTGCCGATGGAGCGCCGCTTCTTTTGGTCGCCGGATGTGGCCGAGGCCATCGATGAGGTCAATACCTTTTTATATACCTTGGCCTCAGATGAGGTCATCCTTTTCGATACATCTGCCGTTTTGGCCGGCGAAGATGGCCAGGTGAAGCCGGAATTCAGCTTCGATTTGCTCCATCTCACTCCGGCGGGGTATGAGGCGTTGAACCAGCCGCTTGTTGATCTTTTGCAACAACGTTATTGAGTAGTTGACAGATAACCTGTTTCCCCCTACAGTCTACGCATCCCATCCATGGAAGAGAGCTATGGCCCAAAACTTGACCAGCGCCGATCTCCAACGCTTTATCAACGACCAAGCTATCGAGGCTACCATTTTGATTATGGCCGAACACACCCCCACCGTGCCGGATGCCGCCCGCGCTTTGCAGGTTGAGCCGGAGCAGATCATCAAATCGTTGGTGTTTATAGTGAACGATGAGCCGATTTTGATTATCAACAACGGCACAGCCAAAATCGACCAGCGTAAAATTGCCGCTCGGCTGGAGGTTGGCCGAAAAAAGGTAAAATTCGCCAGCCCGGAACAGGCGCTTGAGATTACAGGCTACATTGTCGGCAGCATGCCGCCTTTTGGGCATCGCCAAACACTGCGAACCTTCATCGACCCAGCGATTACGGAGTTAGACTCGATCTACGGCGGCGGTGGCGACATCGACGCGATGATGCGCCTAACGCCCGCCGAACTTCTGCGCGTCACTACCGGCGAAGTCATTGCTGTCTCTGAGTAGAGGCCAAAATCGCTTACTATGTGCCAACTATTGATTCTCCACCCTAACTATGATACAATGGCTTTATATTATGGTAAGTTGTAGCGGGGCCAGGTGAATGATGAAAAATTTCGGCGATTTGCAAACCGTTTATCTTTTGATTGGGCTTGCTTTGTCTGCGGTGGTGGCGTTGGTATTTGCTGCGCCCACATACGCCGGCGACCCGGATGATACGATTGGTCCGGCCAACCCAAATGTGTTGGTCTGTCGCCGAAAAAGTGATGGTAAGTATGTTAACTTAGAGAATGATGCCTTTCCAGGAACTTCAGGCGGTACCATTGAGTTCGATCCTGATGAGGAAGTTAATGTTTCCAAATTAGAAAGAGAGTGTGATCGAGAAGGTGGCGAACTCGAATATGCTGCCGCTACTGAAATTATAGGCTATGTCTATGAATATTTTCCCAGCAGCGATGACCCCGACGAGTGGTATGCTGTGCCGAGGGCAGGCATCCCAGTAATTGCTGAAGGAATCGATTTTGAAATTTTTTGGATATCTGAAGATAATGGTTATTACTATTTCTACAAAACCCGTTTTGGATCAGGCCCAATTCTTTTAAACTTGCAGTTACCTCCCGATGCTACTGCTATCAATCCAAATATTCGCATCGAGTCGACCGGTTTTTCTGACACCTGGACCGTATATTTAGGCTTTTATCGAGGCGACATTGAGCCGCCGGATATCGAAAATTTGCATACCCCTGACGGAGAACCTTTACCCAGAGGCGACACCCGCTTTTATGATAACGTCGGCCTTGATGGAAAAACGGCTTTACCGGCTGTAGGCGGCATCAAAGAAGAGCAGCAATCAATGCCGGTTATGGCTCTGGCGGCAGCTATCGCCATTGTTTTGCCGGTTATCGGCGTTATCACCATTCGGCGCAATCGGCAGTCGAATAAAACGGATGATAGAATAAAGTAACGTCGCGGTTTGAAATCTGTACGCATAATTGAAAATAAAAAATCCCTCAGCATAGCGAGGGATTTTTTTTACGGTATAGTCAAGCTTTACGGCGACAGCGTTTCGCCGCTTGGCACAAAATCTGTCTGGAAGCTGCCTTCTTTAGCACCGGGGTTGATGATAACATTGTGGCCGATTTTCGCCCCATTGGGGATGCGGGCCCACTTGCCGACCACTGTTAAGCCGGTATTGAGCCGGGTAGGATGCTCGCGGTTAGGGATGTTATCGACTCCGTAGCCGATTTCGGCGCTTTCACCAATGTGAACATCTTTATCGATGATGGCGCGTTCAACCCGGGCGTGGGCCTCGATGACGGTATCGTTCATAATCACCGAGTCGCGCACAATCGCACCCGGAGCCACCCGCACGCCGGGTGACAGTACCGAGCGCTCAACCACGCCTTCCACGATGCAGCCGTTTGAAATGAGGTTGCCACCCACCCACGCTTCGTTGCCGACACGGACCGGAGGTTGTTCCTCACTACGGGTGTGGATGACCCAGTCGGGGTCGTACAGATCCAGGGCCGGGGTTTCGGCCAAAAGCGACATATTGGCTTCCCAGTAGGCCTGGAGTGTGCCAACATCGGCCCAGTAGCCCTCAAATGTGTGGGCATAAACGCGATGCGAATTGATGATTTTGGGCAGGATATCGCGACCAAAATCGTTGGGTTTTTCATCGGCCAGCACCTCTTTGAGAACTTTGTAATCAAAAATATAAATCCCCATTGAGGCCAGGGTTTCTTTAGAGCGGCGCGGCTTTTCTTTAAAGCCGGTGATTCGCATGTCTGAATCAACGCTGACAATGCCGAAACGATAGGTTTCAAAGGGGCTAACCCGCCGAACCCCAAGCGTTACCTGCGCTCCTGATTGCTGGTGAAACTGAAGCATAAGCCGATAATCCATTTTGTAGATATGGTCACCGGCCAAAATAAGCACCGTATCGACGCGCTGCTCATCAACAAAATCGAGATTGCGCCGAACGGCGTCGGCGGTTCCACGCTGCCAGCCGCTTTGCCGGGGGCCTAAATAGGGCTGTAGCAAACGAACTCCGCCTTGCGATCGGTCTAAGTCCCACGGCTTGCCAACCCCCACGTGGACGTTTAGCGAGCGCGGCATGTGCTGCGTTAACAGCGAAACGTTGTAAATATCAGAGTTGACACAGTTTGATAGTGAAAAATCAATAATTCGAAATTTACCACCAAACGGAATGGCCGGTTCGGCGCGAACCATCGTCAGTACGCTTAAATTTTCGCTGGCCCCGCCGGCCATGATCATGGCTAAAACTCTCATGGTTAAACTGTCTCCCCGCTCGAGATATCGGTTCCCGGAAAATCACTTTCAAGACATCCTGACCTGATGAGCACATTACGACCGACAGTGATACCGCCCGGAATTTGAGCACCGGCTCCCACCACAGTAATGCCGGTGTTGAGTTTGTCGGGCATTTGGTGGTTAACCGTCATATCATCGCCGTATCCCAGATAGGTACCCGCCCCGATGACCACGTTTTCGTCAATAATGGCTTTGTCGACTACCGCTCCCGGCCCAATCCAGGTATCATTAATAATAACCGACTCTTTGACCACGGCGCCGGGTGAAACATATACCCCCGGTGATAAAACCGAACGTTCCACCTGGCCGCGAACCACGCAGCCGTTAGAGATCAGGCTATCGACAATGCGGGCCTGGGGACCGAGCTTAACCGGAGGCCGCTCCTGGCTGCGGGTGTGAATAACCCAGTTGGGGTCGTGTAAATTTAATACGCGTTCCATCTCGGCGCTGGTCATTGCCAAATTGGTTTCCCAAAAGGAGTGGATGGTTCCCACATCAACCCAGTAGCCTTCAAAAGGATAGGCATACACTTTATCTTGGCTGATCATGTCGGGAATGACATGCTTGCCAAAGTCGATGCGGGGCTGTTCTGAGGTTCCTTCAGACAAACGCTGAATGAGGATGTGGGTACTAAAGATATAAATCCCCATCGAGGCCAGCGTTCCTTTATCACGATCCTTGGGCTTTTCGTGAAACTCGGTTACGCGCATGTTGCGATTGACGGTCATAATCCCAAAGCGATCCGTTTCGTCAAGTGGCACTTCCATCACACCGACGGTAAGATCGGCCCCCTTTTGCATATGATACTCAAGCATGGGGCGATAATCCATCTTATAGATGTGGTCGCCGGAAAGAATGACGATGAGGTCAGGATCTTTTTCCTGAATAAAGTCGAGGTTGCGGAATACAGCATCGGCTGTGCCGCGATACCAATCGAGGTCGGCGTTACTGCCTTGATAGGGCTGACGCATATGTACACCGCCGCGTTGCCTATCCAAATCCCAGGGTTTACCAATACCTACGTGGGTATTGAGTGAGTGAGGGCGATATTGGGTTAAAACCGCAACATCGTAAATACCGGAGTTGACACAGTTTGACAGTGTAAAATCTATAATCCGATATTTTCCGGCAAAAGGTACAGCAGGCTTGGCTCGCTTGTCAGATAGCACAGTGAGACGTGTTCCGGCACCTCCGGCCATTAGCACAGCTAAAACTCGCATAGTTTTATCTTCCTATTGCTACTAAAACTATTTACGTGAAAGTTAGATGTTGAAGAAGCTATTAAGGGCTTTTGAAACTGCTGTTTCTAAATAAGACCTATTGGCTTGCTATTTAGAGCAATCTCATCGTAGGAACCTCAGTATAACTTTAGATAGCATTACTGTCAAAAATGAGGTTTGGAGAGGGTTCATCTGTGAAATTTGTTGCAAATTGTTAGCGCGTTTTTTAAGTAGATGGCGTGTTAATATGATTTTATGACAACTTATCGACAGCTTCATTGTACAACATCATGATTTATGTTATAATTCAGTAGAATGACACGGGAGGCAAACGATGGCAAGTCCCAAATCAGTTGCAGAAGCAGCAGCCATACGCAGGAAAATTCTTGGTGTGAAAGTGCGGCATGCGCGAACGCGTGCCGGTTTGGGGGTTACGGAAGTTGCCCAAGTATTAGAAGTACCGGCAACGGCGATTACCGAAATAGAACTGGGTCAACGCCATGTGACCTTACCCCAATTGGAAGCAATGGCACTTATGTTTAATGTGCCCGTAACCTATTTCTGGTCGAACGGGGTTCTCAAAGAGCCGGATGTCACCTTCCCTACGCGCGAGGCTATGGCTCTGCGACAGCGGATTATTGGGGCCTTATTGCGCCAGGCCCGCACCGAGGCCGACCGTACCACCAATGACCTGGCTAATCACCTGGGCGTTTCTGCGACCACGATTGATGATTACGAGCTTGGCCGAGAGCCTATCCCGTTGCAAAATCTCGAAGCCGTCACCGAGTATTTTAATATTCCCATCACCTATTTTGTTGATGAAGGCATAAAGCCCAGCACCAATGGCTATCACGAACCGACCTTAAATGAAATTGCCGATTTCTCGCAGTTGCCTCAAGAGGTGCGTGAATTTTTATCCAATCCGGCCAACCTGCTTTATGTTAATATCGCGATGAAGCTTAGCGAGCTTTCAGCCGATACGCTGCGTGCGCTGGCAGAAGGCTTGTTGGAAGTAACCTATTAAGCCTCAACGCTTGTTTGTAACTGAACCATCTATTTTGTGACTTTGCCGTCCGGAGCAAGGTTGCAACCTTTTTCTCCGTCTCCTTGCTCCCCTGTTGGTCCAACCTGGGTTTTAGCCAGAATTTGGCTTTTATAAGCGACCGATGCGCGTTTTTTTACATGCACGCTGGTCATGAATGGCACAGTTATGGTATCCTGAATCAAGTACTAACCTGATTACTTGTAAAGGAAAAACGTTATGTCTAACCAAACTGCTAAAAAGCTCCATGAAGATGGAGTCACGCTTTTTCGACGCGGTCAGCTTGAAGAGGCTTTCCAGAAGCTGCAAGAAGCGCTGCAAAACGCTGATGAAGACTCTCGTCAGAAAGCCGAAATTTACAACGACCTGGGTGTAATCCATACCCAACGAGAAGATTATGAAGCGGCTTACGAAGCGTTAAATGAGGCCATGGAACGCTTTACGGACGCCGACGACCGCAAAGGTCAAGGGCAAACGTTAGGTAATTTGGCCGCCACGCTGCAAGCAGAAGGTGATCTGGAAAGAGCGGTTGAGTCTTACAAAATGGCCGCCACTTACCTTGAGGAAGCCGGCGAAAACAATATGGCCATGTACGTTTGGCAGGCCATCAGCAAAATTCGGATGAAACAAGGCCAGTACATAGCGGCCATAGGCGCTTACGAAGAAGGCATCGAAAAGATGCCGCAAAACTCTTTCAAACGAAAAATTATGCGGCAAATTCTAAAAGCCCCCAACAGCCTGCTCGGCGGCGGTGGCTCTACGGATGAGGCCGATGACGATTAGATAGTAATTAATCGTCAAGTGAATGAGAGGTAGGATATAATGCGGGGACGTACACGGTTATTCATTCAACTTTTTATGACCGTTATTATGCTGGCGTTAATAGGGCACAGCCTAAGCCATGCCGATGAACGTCCTCGCGTGCGTGTTGTTCATGCCGCCACCGGCCTATCAAACGTGGATATTTACCTCAACGACACGCTCTTTTTCGACAATATTGTCTACCAATATATCTCTGATTACGTTCCGGTTGACGCCGGTGAACGCACCCTCAAAGTAAGGCCGGCCGGCGTCAGCCCTGAAGATCCCACCTTGCGTGAAGTGAGCGAAAGTTATACTAACGATCAGTCGTACACCGCTATTGTAGCCGGTCGGGTGCGAGGCATTGAGTATTGGCGCATTACCGACGATAACAAACTCCCCGGCGACGGAACCAGCAAGGTACGCATTGTTCACGCTTCGATCAATACCCCTACGACAGAATTTTGTCTGGGCGATGTCTGTCGCACGCTGGCCTTTAAGGAAAACACCGACTATTTTCTGCTAGACCCCGGCGTCTATCGGCCCAGAATACGCCTCAACGGTATCGAGGCCACTTCGGTTACTATCCCGCCGTTAGAATTAAAAAACAATAGTGTCCACACCGTTTTTATGGTCGGCCAGTTGCAAGATCAACCCACGGCTCTGGAGCTGCTTTACACCATCGATGCGGGTGAATATCAGACCATTCAATACCCTCAACCTCCTGTGGCCGGTCCGCCCTCCGTGGGGCAGCCGGGAGGACCGCCCCCGGCTATGCCACCGGTTACCGGGGCCTTTCTATCGTCCGAAGCGATAGGTGTCCTTATTGGTGCTTTTTTAGTGTTGGTGGGCAGCCTGGGTTTCTGGCTTGCTCGCCGCTAACCCGTGGAGCGAGTCATGCGCTATAGCTCGCTTACGGATAGTACCCCGGCCCGTCGCAAAATACCGTCTCTCATCATAAGTACAATCATACAGCTCACGGGGTTACTATTTTTCCTGTCGGCTTGCGGCGATATAATTCGCGTTGTTCCGGCCGATACGCCCACCCCCGCCATCGAAACGCCGGCTCCGGCTGAAGCTGCGGCCGGACAGGAAAACGTTGGCGTTCCCAGCCGCATCGTGGCTGAGTCTATTCATCTCGATGCGCCGGTGGTCGAAATGGGGTGGCGAGTGGTGCAGCAAGGCAACCAAACCATAAGCGAGTGGGAAATTCCCGATAACGAAGCCGCCTGGCATCGAAACTCGGCCTTGCCGGGTCAGGGCAGCAATGTGATTATCTCCGGTCACAATGCCAGTACCGGCGGCCACGTTTTTGGCGAACTGGATGAGTTGCAGGTAGGGGCTGAGATTATGCTAGAAGACGACCAAGCCGATAGTTGGTTTTACCGAGTCGTTGAAAAGACTATCGTTAGAACCATGGCCGCCTCTGACGAGGGACGCCAATATTTGTTGGATATTAGTCAACCGACATCGCATGAGCAGTTGACGCTCATTACCTGCTGGCCTAGCTGGTCAAATACACATCGCTTAATTGTTATCGCCGAACGGGTTCAAAATCCGCCTCTGGCGCAGTAATTTTTTCCAAGGTGGCTTCTGAGGGGATTTTGTTTTTCCACTAAAGCCATTATAATTTTATGTAAGGTTTATATACCGGCGACCCCAGTAAAAAACTTGAC
Source organism: Anaerolineae bacterium (assembly GCA_020433835.1). Next base: position 10,421 of record JAGRBY010000072.1, read on the forward strand.
ATAAAAACTGTTTTGTGCCAAAGTATAATCAAGCGTATTGTCTAACTTTTGTTGCTTTGATTATTTTTTAACTTATTTTTGTTGCATTAACGCTTGTTTGTTACATTTCAATTAATTCCTTTAGGATAGCTTTAGAGATAGCGTTTTGCCGTTTTTAATCAAACACCCAACCGTTTGGTCTGTTACTGCAAAACCGGTGTGTTATGGTAAACATCTTTGTATTATTGCTCATATTCTTCTTAGCTGCCTTCTTTGGTGTGGATCTTTTGCCCCAGTTTTTGGGCGGCACCCAGATAGAAGTAATGGGCGTGCGTGTAGCTTCTCTAGACAATCCAAATTTACAAGTCATCTTGGGTGGTGCGGTTGTCTTTTTGCAATTTGCTATCATTATCTTTTCGATGTTGGGGCATATCGGTGACACCATCCGAGAAACCATCAAACCGGTTGCCCGTTTGTTTTTGTTGGGGGCGTTTTTAGCATCGGCTTATTATATGTTCGAGCCGATTATTGGCCCCGTTTTGTTTGAACAGCAGCCTCTCGATGTGGCCGCCATTGTTACCGGAGATACCCTTAAAGTAGGTATACTGCTTACCTTAGGCACAATGATTTTATTTCTTATGGCCAATCGAAACCTGCGCACAGAGTCGGAAGAGATTAAAGCCCTTAGAAGAGAATTGGCTCGGTATCGAAGAGTACTGAAGTAGGAACACATGCGTGAGAAAAAAACTTGTAATTGGCACCTTACTACTTCTTTTAACCCTGGCCTGCGATGCGGTCAAGGTTGTTCCTGGTGAACCCACTTTACCAACCGAAATTGTTGAAGAAACCAGTGACAACAGTTCTGTGGCTGTTGATACGGTGGCCGACACGGTTCAAGCAACCGCAACGCCGGTTCCCACTGACACGGCAACACCTACCGTAACGCCCACCCCCACCGTAACGCCCTTTTTTCTCAAAGCCCTAAGCACCACCCCCCCCGGTGTAGAAAATTGCAGTAACGATGAAAATTGCGAGCGTTCCCCTCCCCGGCATGGATTGATTCTGGCTTTTGTTATCCCTATTTTATTGTTAGGTATCCCGTGGTTGGTGGCTGAATTTTTTGTGGTCAAATACGTCCAGCCCAGAGGTATTGATCTGTCTGAAATCTTGATCAAAGCGCAAGACGGCCTCTTTGTCGGTGCGGTCATTTCGCTAACGGCCCGACGTTTGCTAAGACCGGCCTCTACCCGGATGACGTGGGGCCGGATGCGAGAGTTTGTCGAAAAATCGCTGGAGCAAGAGCTGCTCCATCAAGCTCTCAACTATCCTACCCTTGAGGAGCTGGAAAAAAATCTTAAAAATATTGCCGAAAGTTTTATGGCCCTACCTGTCGTTAAGGAGCTGTCGGAGGATTTTGGGGTGCAGGTGATGCGTTTTAACATTGAAACGCGCTACCCTCAGGAAACCATGGATGCGCTTAACCGCAGAGCGGAAGCGGCTGCCGGTGGTACGGCTTACCTGGCCTACGCCGCCGCTGCGCATCTCGATCCGGAGAGCCGCGAGTCGCGAGAACTGTATCGCGTTTATCAGGAAACACGCGGACAGGTGGATGCTGCCCGTAACCTGGGTGGAGGCTTAACCAGCCTGGCCAGTATGATTGGCGGCTCAAAGAAGAAACAAGAGGACAAGGATGACGACGACACCGACCTCTAATGCTGACCTTAAATTTTTATTGGGAACGTTGGCCAAACAATTCCTTATTTGGATTCCCATCATTGTTGGCCTTGTTCACCAATTTTTAATGTTTTTCTTTGGTATCCAGGGCATCAACGTTATTCTCCAGCCGCCCGGCACGATTTATCCGTTTGTTACGCTGGAACTGGGATGGTGGCTGCTGTTGACTTTGGTTACTGCATCGATCTGTTTTTTAGCCTATTTTGATCGTATTCGCCCACGTCGTATGATTTACCCCACCTATCTTTACCTTCTGTTTTTGCTTATCCTGGTCAAGCCGATTATATCCGTATAAGGTGAGAGGGTAAGCGGCTAGCGACGTGGGCCACACAAACGGGCTACTAATGTATCGAGCGCCAGTAAGCTGTCAATTCGCCCTGTTTTAATGGCCAGATCCATTTCCAGCAGCATCTCTAAAATTTCTTCAAGGCGGGCCATCGAAAAGTTAGCGGCTTCTTTTAGCCGCATTTTAGCTGCGTAATCGCTGCGCCAGCCTTTCAGTTGGGCAATCTCCGGCGGCGATAGCCCCCGGTCGGCCATATCTTTTACCTCCAGCAGTCCTCGCACTTGGGAGGCGATGCTGCCCAGCAGGCTCATAGGGTGTCGACCTTCATCAAGCTGTTTGCGAAGCTGATCGTACGCCCATTGGGCGTTGCGTTGACCGATGGCGTTGGTTAGCCCAAAGTTTTCTGCTTCCTCTGTATAGGGCACTAACAACGTGATATCTTGCAGTTGGATAGGGCGGGTATCGCCCACATACAGCGTGAGTTTTTCGATTTCGCTGTTGAGCGTACGCAGATCAGAGCCAACCAATCGAGCCAGTAAATCGACGGCATCCGGCTCGATGGCGGCCTGAAGCGATCGAACGCGTTGCATTATCCACGGTCGTAGGCTGTTTTTGTCGAGGTTGCCAAAGTTGATGACTGTCGCTCCCACCTCTTGAGCAACCTTAAGCACCCGATGATTTTTGGGCAGCATTTCCAATTCCACCAGAATTAAATCGGTTGTTGCCGGAATATGCCCTAAATAATCGAGCAACCGCTCCATCTCCTCCGATTGGCTTTTTAACTGGCTGACATAGCCCTGCACAATGACCACCCGCTTATCAGCCATAAACGGCATAGCGTCGGCATAGTTTCTAATCTCGCCCAGCTTCAGGTCACGACTATCAAGCGTGGTCACATTCAAATCGGCCGTTACCGGATCACCCAGCGAAGCGCGAATTTCGTCTATTTTTTCGTTGCGGGCAAAATCATTGGGGCCGTGAAAAATATAGAGCATAACCGACCGTTATTGGGTTGTTTCAACACGATGGGTAACAACGCGCGCGTTGGGGTTTAAGGTAATACGCTTAATTTCCAGTTTGCCGGGATTACCACTGGTCGTGTACTGCTCTTGTAAAAACAGCCCCAACGGCTGGGCAAAAATCGCTGCCCCGGTAGCCGCCAAAATCGCGGCCGGAATACTGCTCCAGCGAAACCGGGTGCGAGGGCCGTTATCCAGGCCGATGGCGGTAAACGTAGCCAGCGCCGTCAACAGGCCGGTCGTCGCCAGCACCGTCCCGCAGCGCGGATGGACCGCCAACCCGGCTTCACCGTTGCGCAGCCGCCGCAGGGCTTCGTTGGCCGCATACTGTACTTCAGCCGTGTCTATCGGCCCATAGAGGGTAAATCCATTCCAATCGCTGCGCCCCACCATCGAGAGGTTCTCGTGGCGTTTGCTTAAAATGTGAATGGTGGCGTGTTCAAAGCCATGATTGCGTCGAATACGGGTAATAAAGGGAGAGTCAAAAAAGCCCATAAAAAACTCCTTCTGCTTCAAACGAGCATGGTGATCAAAAACAAAAAGCCCAAAGTTGTGCCATGAACAGCGGTTATTATACAACAACTCACCGCTAAACCCATATGGAGACGGCAACTTTGGGCTTAATTGATATTCATATAGTTATTAAGGCTACTACGTTGGCTTGGCCACCACAATAACCCTATGGGTATTGTTGGTATAAGGCCAACAGGTTACAAAGGTCAGCCGTTCATCATTGGTAGGGGCAATCCACTGCGCGTTTTTGCGACGCACTTCCGGCGGCTCGCCTTTTTCTTTAACGATGGTTTTCATCTCGATCACGTACTCGAACTTTTTTCCGCCCGAGTCGATGATGACTTTATCGCCGACTTCAACATTGACCAGATCGCGAAAAACCTCGCCGTTGACATTATGATGGCCGGCCATGACCGTGTTGCCGGGCTGCCCCAACAGCGCCGTGGTTTTATGCCAGCCAACTGCATAATCGGCCACCTGCCAAATGCTGTATTCACGCCCGTCTTTCTGAACAACATTCCAACCCACCGGAATAACATTTGAGTCGATGCCAACAGAGGGAATGGTGATATGGTCGGGAATACCGGAGCCGGTCGGAACATCAACTACGGCGGGGGCCGGTTCTTCGACCACGGGAGCCGGCACCGGTGTTGCTGTTGGCGGCAGCAGCGTCGGCACTGAGGTCGGATCCGGAATTTCCACCGCCGTGGTTGGCGTTGCTAAAATTTCGATCTCGACCGGTGCCACGGCCGGTTCTTCCTGCAGCAGTTCGTCGACCTCTTCCTCGGTGTGAACAACAACCGGCACCGGATCATCGGGGTTGAGCGTTTCCGGCAGCATTTCCGGCAGCGGCACTACACGCGTTGCGGTGGGGGTTGGGAATTTGGTAGCGGTCGGGGTGGCGGTTGGCCCCGGCCCAGCCCACGGGGTTGGCGTTGGCGAAGATTCGATGACGGGCAGCACTATCGTGGGCGGTATTTCGGCCACCTGGGCCAGCGCTTCCGGTGGAGCAGTGAGCACATAATCCCATCGCGATTGAATATCCTGATAAGCCCAAAAGAAGGCAATCCCCACCAAAATAATGACCGTCCAAACCAAGCTGGCCACAACTAACGCAATCTGTTCTAGAATAAAGTAAGGGTCCTTTAGATTCATAAGCTTTCTGAACTCGACTTGATCGTATTGTGGTTGAATTTATGAGCCATCACGGCCAGAGACACAACAATAGCCATAAGCGCTACAATTTGAACCGTTAAATAACCGTTGCCGATGATGTCAGGTCGTGCTCTAAAAATTTCCAGCGCCAGCCGGCTAAATCCGTATAAAATAACAAAAAAACAAAACGTAAAACCGGCCCAGGGTCGGTAGCGAACGAGAAATAAGACAATCAGTATGATGAAGCTGGCGGCGGCCTCATAAAGCTGAACCGGGTGGCGCGTGGCTCCTGAAATTTCGACAGCCCACGGAACCGTGGTTGTGGCTCCCAGCGCGTCGCCGCCCAAAAATTCGCCACTATGGCCGATAGCCACTGCCAGCGCCAACCCATAAGCCGCCGCATCGAGAAATTTACCCAAAGAAACGTTACTCTGCTGTAGATAGATCAGCGCCACCAACCCGGCGATAAGTAAGCCCTCTGTCGGCGCGAGCGCACTTCGCGATAGCGACAGCGCCTGCATTGGGTCGGGTACGTAATTTTCCCAATGGGCTAATACAAACCATAGCCGCGCCCCGACAATACCCGCAATTAAGCCATACAAACCGGCGTTATAGACGTGATCACCATCAATGCCCATTTTCTCCGCCTGGATAGCGGTTAGCCACAACCCCACCCAGTAGGCAATTAACAAAAACAGTGGGTAGGTTGGCAGCGCAATCGATCCGATCAAGATGGTCGGCATCATATCAAAAATGTCCAGCCGATTTTTCGGGCCGCAGATGCTCGAACTTACAGATCGGATTTAAGTTCGGAAATCTTCGACTCGATATAGGCTTTGTTGAGCGGGCCGGTAAAAACTTCATTCACCACGCCTTGGTCATCGATAAAAATTGTCGTCGGCAAGCCCAAAATGTTGTAGGCATCCACCACCTCACGGTCAGAGTCCAGCAAAATGGGGAAGGTGATGCCCATTTCGTCTAAAAATTCGGGGATGGCATTGGGGTTGTCTGCCGAAGTATTGTTGATCCCCAAAATCACCAACCGATCCGCATTATCGACGGCGGCTTTTTGAAACTCCGGAAATTCGCTCCGGCACGGACCGCACCAGGTGGCCCAGAAGTTCAAAATAACCGGCTTGCCTTTAAGATCGCTCAGGCGCATCGTTTCGCCGTCAACGCTGACCAACTCAAAATCGGGAGCCAGATGTCCGGCAATCGGTGCCGGATCTAACATAATCGCGCCATCGGTGGTTACCCTATTGGTGCCAACAAGCGACTTTGAGACAATAATCCACGCTCCCCCCACAATAAGTGTCAGGCTAATGATAGCCATCCAAAACCATAGGGTGCGGAAAAAAGGCATAGAGTGATGTTTTTCGGCGTTTGCGTCAACGCTCATTGGGTCGGCCTCCTTAGCGGATACATTTTAACAGGGTTATTTTATAGTAAAATCTGTTGGTTAATAAAATATTAAGCCTGGTAAGAGTTTATCCGCAATACAAAACTTTACTGTAAGCTATTTTCCCTATTTATAAACGAAATGAAGATACAATTCAAATTAGCTTACTGTAAAACGAAGCCTTACATTATGTATACCTAATTCTACCTCAGGGTCAAATTATATACAAAGTTTTATAAAAAGCGTTAAATTGAAGGTTTTGCAGTTGGCGGGGTATAACAAAAAGAGCGACAGCCAGGCCATCGCTCTCTCTATGTTATCTGTGAAAGGCCGGTTTACTCAACGATAATCTTTTCATCGATGAGCTTTTGCTCGACCAGGTTGCCTTTGGGGTTGAAGCAGAAATGCTGGGCGTGCATGCGAAACTCAACATCGATCATCGCCCGACCGGCCCGGTTTTTTTCCAGTGTAAACACCACCCAGTCACGATAGCTTTCGCTCTTGTAGGGGTTAAACGAAACGTGTTCTTTCGAAAGGATGTGGAATTTATTGTTCATGATGATGGCGATATCACACTCGTAATCAAGAGCCGAACTGCCGCGCAGGTGGTAAAGGTGCATCCGTTTACTGCGCAGCCCTTCGCGGTCGGCGGCGACAATGGCAACCACCGGAATGTTGTAGGTCATGGCGATATCTTTTAGTCCTTCAACAATAATAGTCACTTTATCGTTTTCGTCGGCGGCTCGTTCGGGGTAAATGGCAATTTTTTGTAGATAGTCGATGAAAAGGACCATCTTGCCGTTGGTGGCCTCGCTAATTTGGCGTGCCATTTCACGAATGGAGTTGAGGGTAGTTACCGCCGGGCTGGCTTTCATCAATATCAGTCGATCGGAGTAGTGACTAATCGTATCGATTGCCTTGGCAGTCTTCGGGTGCTGTGATAGAATCTGATTAAGGCCAACATTTCCATCTTTTCGAACCCATTCACGCGCCCGTTTGCTAACAACGATGTTGTGTAGATCTTTCAGGCGCAGCCCGCCACTGACATTATCGCTGGTGGGGTCGATGCTTTCCTGGCAGATAAGCCGATTGAGCAGGTGAATCTCGCTGTGTTCGTAGGAGATGTAAAAGGCATAGGTCGCCTCATTGAGGGCCAAATTGCGGGCCATTTGCAGCGCCGTTATGGTTTTGCCGATACCTTGGGCACCGCCCAACAGCACCAACTCGGTTTTGCGCAGCCCGCCGCCGATAAGCCGGTCGATTTGATCGAAACCGGTTGGTACGGGCAGAAATTCATCAAGCTCACCCTCAACCACCATGCGGTCGGCTTCGCGCAGCACCTGGCTCAAGCTTCGCGGCGAAGGGCCGCCCATACGCCTTTGGGCTGCCGCTCCTCGTGGCGAACGTGGTTGCGGCGGCGGCGTGTCCTGACGCGATTTTTCGGGTCGTGATGGCGTAGAGGCTTGTCCCGCTCGCGATTGCAGAGGCTGCACTGTGCGTTGTTGTTCCTGTTGTTGCTGCGTCAGTGGTTTTAATTGACGTTGTTGCTGATCGTTATTTGATCCGTCGAGCGAAAAAGTCATGGAGGACATCCTCTACACTAAGTTAAATGATTTAAGCCTCTTTTTATTAAAGTGGTATAAACTACACTGAGACTGCGTTAAATATACATTACGTATTTGAATGCATAGCGTTGCCGAAAAATGGTATATCGAGACCGTAGCGATACTTTACCACACGATTGTATGAAAAGCATGAAAAAATGGTTAGAGAAAAGTTAGAGCGTGTAACAACTAGAGGAATAAGGGTCTTCATGAGGTTCAGCCGGACGATTCAGATCCACTTCTCCTGAGCATTATACCAGATAGAGAGTTTCAAAACAACTGAGTAATTTAGATTATATCTTTTACAATGTTACAATACGTGTTCTGTTCGTATCGTAGAGAAAGGATTGGTAATGAACAATCGCACAAGACGCCCCTATGAGAAGAAAACCATCAATAAACGGGGTGCCTTAATTTTTGGCCTTGGCCTGGGAGCACTCTTTGCCTCCCTTGCGATTGTTATCGCGTTGGCCTCGCCGCTGTTAAGTACCAAATTAGAGACGGCATCGCTGTATGCGCGCTCTTATTATAAAAAGATGTTTCCTCCACCCCAATACCTGCCTACCCCGGCCCCAACCGTTTCCCTTGAAGTCGCCGCAACCCCACGCGAAACATCAACCGAGGAACCCGAGC
>JAGRBY010000730.1 GCA_020433835.1 Anaerolineae bacterium
CACGGCTTTGGTCAAAACCGGGTTTAGAGAAGAGGACACCTCATTCGTCCCGGAACTTTGGCTAGAAAAAGCGCCCCACGAATCATCTTCGGTCAATTGGGTTAAGGTGGAATTTCGTAACAAATAGGCGCGTGAGTCGCCAGCGTGGCTAATATAAGCGGTTGCTGCGGGAATAAAGGCCATAACCACGGTAGTTCCCATTTTTCGTTTCTGTTTGGCCGCGTGGGCAGCCTGGTAAACCTTTTTATTCGCCGTTTCGGCAGCGTCGATGATAATGGTTTTTATTTCATCTGCATCTAGCGTATCAGTCTTCTGCGATAATTGATCGGCAATCGCCTCAGCAATGGTCGTGGCAGCCAATTCGCTGGCAATATCGCCAGCCTCATGACCACCCATACCGTCAGCTACAATGTACAGCCCAATGCGGTCATCAACCCAAATATAGTCTTCGTTATCGCGCTCTTCATTGCGACCAATATCATTCTTATGGGCAGATATAATAGCCATAGCTGTGTTATTTCTCCCTCATCAACGTGTTACGGATGGTATTGGCTTGAAAGGTACCTGTTTGCATATGTTTTCGCCAAGGGGACAACACTAAAACACCTAATTTCAGTATATCATTTATACGGTCTTATGGCAATGGTAATTTTGCATTAGGGAATCGGCCTCTACAACGCCCGCAGCGATTTTTACCTGAATTATCCCATAGTATAATGCAAGCGTGATAAAATTATCGAGCTTAACTCGTAGCCCTTTAAGCCAACAGCCTGTAGTGCGCTTACTGCTGATGGCCTTATTCTTGTTTATGGTGGCGATCATCTTGCCGTCGGCAACCCCACCCCACCCCATCGAACTGGGTCCGCAGCAAACCGTAAGCACCATCAACGCGAAAATGGGGGTTCATACACGCTTAACTGACGAAGTAGAACCCTGGAAAGTAAAACGCACCCTGGAAATGGTGCGCGAAATGGGTGCTCCCTGGATTGTGGAGTATTTCCCATGGGCCTATCGGGAGCCGTTCCCCGGTATTTTTGACTGGTCGCACAGCGATTTGGTGATTAACCACGCCAACCGGCAGGGACTAAAGGTCATCGCCCGGCTGGGATTTGTACCGGAATGGGCCAGACCAACCGATTCCGCATCCTCATTTTTACCGCCGGAACGCATGCCCGATTTCGCCGACTACACTCAGGCATTTGTCAATCGCTATGGCGACCGCATCGCGGCGGTCATCATCTGGAATGAACCCAACCTGGCTCTGGAGTGGGGTTTTCAACCCATCGATCCCGAAGGCTATACCGAACTGCTCAAACTCTCCTATCAGAGCGTCCAAGCGTCGGATTATCCCGATGTGCCGGTGTTGGGCGGCGCGCTGGCTCCCACTTTGGCCCCGCCCGGCAGCGATCAAGCTATGAACGACTTACTCTACTTGCAGCGCATGCTCGACGCCGGAGCCGGTGAAGCGATGGACGGGCTATCGGCCCATGCCTACGGCTGGAGTTTCCCGGCTGATGATCCGCCCCAACCTGACATCATCAACTTTCGCCGCACCGAACTGCTGCATCAAATGCTGGTCGATTACGGCTATCCCGATATGCCCATTTACATCACCGAAGGTGGCTGGAACGATCACCCCCGCTGGACGCGAGCGGTTAAACCCGCCCAGCGCATCGAATACACCATCCAGGCCTACGAATATGTTGAGGCGTGGCCGTGGGCCAAAACTGCCGCCCTGTGGGCCTTCCGCTATCCCTGGCCGGCCCGTACCTACCTAGATTATTTCACCTTCGTCACGTCTGAATTTGAACCTAAACCGATTTACTTAGAAATCCAGCGCTACAGCCATGCCGAAATAAGTAAACAACCGGCCGATGCCCATGACCAATAGATTAGCGACTATTCTCAAAAATCGGTTCGGCTCTCGTTCTGCGGTCAAACCATTTCGCCCGATCCGGCCCATCCGCTTGGTTGTGTTTACTATCTTTATCGTTATCGTAGCCGTGGCCCTCTATCTTTTCTTGCCGCGCGATGATGGGACGCTGGCCGAAATTCGGCAGCGCGGCACGCTGCGCGTCGGTCTCGATGCCAGTTTCCCGCCTTTCGAAACCTTCAATGCGGATGGGCAAATTGTCGGGCTGGATGTCGATATTGCCCAGGCTGTGGCCGATGACCTGGGTGTTGAGTTGGAACTGGTCAATATCGGTTTTGATGGTTTGTACGATGCTTTGCTGGCGCGTCGAGCCGATCTGGTTATATCCGGCCTGCCCTATGATCCGCGCTGGACGCAAGACGTTGCTTATACGCTCAACTATTTCAATGCTGGTCAGGTTCTGGTCGTGCCGCAAGACGACTCAACCATCCAGCAAATGGAGGATGTGGCCGGGCGGACCGTTGCTGTTGAATGGGGCAGCCAGGCCGATATGGAAGGGCGTCATCTTGAAAAAGAAGTTGAGAACGTAATGTTACAGCGCTATCCTTCGGCGGCGGAGGCCATTGATGCTGTACTCAATAACCAGGTCGATGCCGCCATTGTCGATGGCGTTAGCGCTGTGGGAGCCCTGCCTCGTGGTTTGCAGATTATCACCTACCTAACTGATGAGTGGTACGCGGCCGCCGTCCACATCGACAGCCACGAGCTTTTAGACGTTGTCAATCAAACCTTCACCCGTTTGGAAGAGAGCGGCGAAATGGCTACAATGCAGACTAAATGGCTACGCGGCGAATAATAAGCTGTCAGCATTCAGCTTAAAGCCACGAGCCTATCCTGCTCGACTTTGTATCCAAACATTTACAAGACATACCTATTTAGCTACGAGACTATGTAAAAATCTAATAGCTGAAGGCTAATAGCTGACCAAGAAAGGATGTAACAATGCCGTATACAACCCTTATCTCTGCCGCCGATTTGGCAGAAAACCTATCTAATCCCGATTGGGTCGTGGTCGACTGCCGTTTTCTATTAAATAACACCGAGCAGGGTCGACGCGATTATCAAGAAAGTCACATTCCAGGAGCTGTGTACGCTCATTTGGACGAAGATTTATCCGGTCCGATTATTCCCGGCCAAACCAGCCGCCATCCCCTGCCGGAGATAGCTATTTTTACACAAACCCTTTCAAACTGGGGCATTAACAATAACACGCAAGTGGTGGCCTATGACGGCGGTGGGGGCGCGATTGCCGCCCGGCTGTGGTGGATGCTGCGCTGGTTAGGCCACAATACGGTGGCCGTTTTAGATGGCGGCTGGGCCAACTGGCTGAAAACCGGCTATCCGGTTGGCAGCGGCATCGAGACCAACCCACTCGCAGTATTTACGCCCCACCCGCGTGCCGAACTTGTGCTCGATGCCGACACGGTCGATACCATCCGTACCGATGCTACCTATCGACTGGCTGATGCCCGCAGCGCCGACCGCTATCGTGGCGAGAATGAAACCATCGACCCGGTAGCCGGCCATATCCCCGGCGCTATCTCGCTACCTTTTGCCGCCAATCTGAATGATGCCCAACAGTTTCTGCCAGTTGAACAACTCAAAAAACGGTTTGAGGATGCATTGGCCGATACACCCGCCGAACAAACCGTTTTTTACTGTGGATCCGGCGTAACCGCCGCCCATAACGTTCTGGCTATGGC
>JAGRBY010000731.1 GCA_020433835.1 Anaerolineae bacterium
GGATAACACGGCTTACCATTTTTATGGTATTTGTATTCAATGAAATCTTCAAGTTCAGAGGGGAGATTGAGAGTAGTTAAGGCTAAGAAGAGCTGTGAGGTTTTCCTGGAGGCTTTGCTGCCAGGCAGCGTTTGTATTCAAATAAGCCTTCAAGTGGAGGTACTTTCGAAAACCTGGCCTGTCTCGCTTTCAATCCACCATTTGGCTAATAAATTGGGTGGGTTTAGGTACTATCGTTTAGTAGGGATTTTTGGGCAAAGTAGGATGGGAATTGTGAGATTATTTTGTTTACTTCACAAATGATTATTTGATCATTCAAGTAAATTTTTTTCCGGCCATGAAGCCAAGCGATGGACTGTCGTTCCCACCTGCTCAGTAATATCCTTAAAGATATCGTTAGTTTGTGGGCTTACAGGACAATAAATTATCAAAAACAATTCCCCTGATGAAGTCAAGATTTGAGAGGGTGTAGCAAGGTAGTTAAGATGGCCAAACTTCCGATGATTATAGGTATAGTGTAAACAATTCCAATAGAAATCTTCAGAATAAGCTAGTTGCCAGTATTGTCTAAACAGAGGATACTGACGTAGTCCTGATAATGTATATTTAAAGTACTTAGTAAAGCGGTAACGTAAGCTAACCCCTCGAAAAAGTTGCATAATATGTACTGCTACAGGATGCCATCCTCCGCCTAATAATTGACGAAAACCTGAACCGGGGTCAAAACCGATTCTAATGTGATTGAAACCCGCTGGTACACTATAAGAATGAGTTAAATAGTCATTTGATAACTCTAAAAGCCTTATGATACTGATATTTGCTGCAACGACGTCACCATAAACATCAATAATATATGCTGGTAACTGGATTTCTTGTATTTTCTGGATTAGGTTATCCAGAATTTTAGCAGGATCATTCTCCTCACGTGCAACTTGCTTACCGTTAACACCTATAGCAGCCAAGAAAAATTCTTTGCGCTCTAAACTGGTAAGTTGAAGGGCATTGACCAAACGTAAAAGGGAATCTTCATCCAAGTTTGTACGTTGCCCACGTTCTATTTTGCCTATAGTAAGTTCTCCCAAGCCGGTTTCCTTGCCTAATCTCTTCTGAGTCCAAGCTTTATCACTTTCATCCCTTTGTTCTCGACGTAATGCTGTAACTAATTGACCAAACTCAACTCGATTCACGGCAACTTCCTTAACATCTACTAATTTTAGTAGATAGAGATGCTTATTTATACAGATCGATTTGCTCAAACTGCTCTTTACAGCCGTCGACAATTTAAGAATTTTGTAAGATACTGGTCATTAATTGGGGAGGTTGATGTAGGGTAAAGAGTATGATGATTGAATAATATCATATCAGTCATCATACTCCTTAACAATCCATCTTTGGTACTGGGGGTAATAGTTTTCTATACATCGAAGCTTGAATGTGTATCGATCTATCAAAACTAAAACAACTATTTGCACAATCAGGAGGCAACTATGCAAACAAAAAAGTATAAAAAGCCAAAATTAGTAAAACATGCCCAACTAAAGTCGGTTACTTTTAGCACACATTACAACTGTAGTTGTCGAGGGCCATGTAACTGTCGAAGATAATCGAAGCGTGAATATTATTCAGAAAAATATTTGATTAAAGAGAGTAGTAAACCGTAAGCAGTAACTTAACAGGCCAAATGCCGAATGGTCAATGGCTTTGGCTTGAATTGGAAACTGATTTGAAAATTAGTGATGGTTTTCTTGACACTATAGCCCCATATATATCTTGATTTTGTACTAAAACACATTACCTCCTGCTCGATTTAAAGTCAATTATTACCTACCTCAACTGCTGCGACAATAATAGCTCTATAATAAATAGAAAAAATCTACAGTTCATTAAGGTATCTTTTGGAGGATTATATGATTATTTCGGAATTTAATCATCAATCAACCATTTTTATTGAGTTGAGTGCAAAAGAAACGCCACGCATTGGGCTTGCAAATGGTACATTTGATATTATTCACGATGGACATGTTAGCTTATGGAAAGAAGCATTAAGCCAATTGCATCTCGATGCAGTTTTTATTTGGCATGATGTATATGCTAAGCATAAGCCTCATGCACAAGTTTACGAAACCCGGTTAAAGCTATTAGCCCAAAAACTTAAAAATGAGCCTTATATTCACTGCTTACCAAATATTAGGCCATTAACAAAAGAACCAAAGTTTGGAGCCGCTACACTGGATAATGAACAGGCTCAGCATATAAGAGTTCGTCAAACGCTCAAACAGTATCTGCCTTCCAATGCGACTTTTTTCCAAGTATTTGGATCAGATAACTTAAACAAAGTTTTACTAACCAAAGCTATTGTTGATATTATCTTAGAAGATGCACAAATAGTTGTTTTAGAACGAAGTAATCATCCTCTCGTCCGTAAGTTACCGAAAGAAACTATTTCACTAAACAGGACAGTTGATTCGATTTACTTTAAAGGGTTATCTTCTTCCTTAATCCGAGAGGTTAATGAGAAGTATGGAACTTCCCACTTGAGAATGGTGAATACTATTTTTCTAGAAAGAGATAGATTGAGTCAAATTGAGGAAAAGATTGTATTTGATGAGGAAACTAAAGAGATTTGTTTTTTAATTTCAAAAAACAAACAACTCATTATGCTGAACCCTTCAGCATCATCGAAATACTTATCAAGTAATCAAAAAGATATTTATATTAGTGAAGTGCCGCATTGGTATATTGACTTAAGAGTATCTTCACCAATTGTGATAAACCGACCTGAAACATTTCCCCAAAGTCAATTACTAACTGTAGTCAACCTTGCAACAAAAATCCAAGATTTATCAATTCAGTATGGTTTTACCTCACTTAGTAGTTTGCAAGTCTTTAATAAAGAGATTTTCTAAAAATTATCAAACGGCCTGCTTTACTCATCATTATACCGATCTTAACTCATATTCCACCCCCCTCCCACATCCCACCTGCAATTTCATTACAAAGAGAATCACAATCTCACCATAAAGAAAACACAATATCCTTATAATGAAAAAGCGAATCTCCTTATAAAGAAAATACAATATCCTTATAAGGCCGCTGTGATACCTAGTACTAGAAGTTGACAACATCCTTATAAGGAAGTTGATCACCTCTACTACTAGACTCGATCAACCTCTCGTGGTAGATATTTCATTTTCCTTATAATGAAATTTGGATTTTCATAGTAAGGAAAATGCGTTGTCTCGATAATGAAAAAGCGTTTTAAGGCTAAGGCTGAGGCGAAGGCTAAGATAGCACAGCATTAAACTGTGGAAGTATAAGATTGCACGGTTTTATCGACAGAATTAACAGGATTTATAAGATGAAATTAAGTAAATCCTGTTAATTCTGTCCATTTCCCTAATCTCGGAGTTGAGGTTTCTTAGCCTCAGCCCCTTCGACAGGCTCAGGACAGGCTCAGCCTTAGCCTCATCTTCTACCTTCGATAGCGATACCAGACCGCAACCTGGATACCATACGTCACGGTGAAGACGATCAGGCCGATGATGAAGAGCCAGAGAATGCGGTTGGGGGTTAGAACGCTGCTGATGGTGACGGGTGGGATGGTGGTGGGGGTGGCCGAAAGCTCGCCGCC
>JAGRBY010000732.1 GCA_020433835.1 Anaerolineae bacterium
CCTGTGATAGCGTTAGAACCCCGGTTTTTCTGCAATGTGAGACCCACAATGGCTTATTTTAGAGCTAGATTGGGCAACATGCTTACGGTTACGGCAAAAACCGGGGTTCTTTCCCAACGTTGTCTTCGGGTTGTGCTGCATCGACCCGCTGCACTTTTAACAACTGAATATGCGATGCTTTGTTTGTTGGACTGACATTGTGAAGCGTTCTATCGATCTAAGAAAGGAGAAAGTTATGAACGTTCGACCAGAGTCCGACGAAACCTTGGTGAAACGGCTCATGCCGAACGTAAATCGTGATGGTCGAGACCGGGCTTCGGCCTGGCGCGAGTGGTATACGCAGGTTGGCGAGATGGCGGTGATGGGTTTCATTCGTGCCAAGAACGATACCGCCGAGCACGATGTCGACATTTTGCAAGAGGCGATGTTGACCGCTTTCGTTGAAATCGAGCGCGGTCGGTACCAGCCTCGGGTGGGGATACCGTTTACGGCTTACGTAAAAGGGATTGCCCGCAACAAGATTCGCGAAGCGCGTCGCCGGACCCAGCGGCTGGTTCCGCTCGATGAGTCGGTGGAGCAGGTGCTGGAAAGCCATCATCCCCCGTTGGAGGCGGTTGTCGAACGACGGGAAGCCCGCGATGCGCTGGAGGCGGGGTTATCGACGTTAACATCGTCGCGGCGCGATGTGCTGGAAGGCTATCTCGATGGCAACAGTACTACTGAAATCGCCGAGATGTTGGGGGTGACGGAAGAGGTTGTGCGCCAGCATAAAAGTCGCGGTTTGCGCCGGTTGCGGCAGATCGATATTTTTTCGCTGCTGCATTAGTTGTTTTTAGTATCTTAACCAAGGTTTCGTGGTAAGGTGTTCTGGGCGGGCAAGCAGGTTCCCGCTCGCCCAGACCCTCTTACTTTCGTGTCGGGAGTATGGTCACGGTTTGCTTTTTATTCGATAGTGCATTGTACTGTTTGCTGTTCGTTTTTAATCGATGGGGATGTTGCGCCCAGCCAAGGTGTAGCCTGGTGTGGGCAAAATTCCGATAGCTCGGACTTCGCGCTCATGCCGGGTTAAAATGCGGAGACTGCCGTCATCGGTGGGCAAGGCCTGGTCGATGGAGCTAGATACAGCCTGCCTACGTATTGGAAAAATCGGGCTATTTGCCTAAGGCGTAGAAGGCTCTTTAGCCCTGCGAGAGGAGGTGTATAAGGCCGATTTCTCGAAGGCCATAACGGGCAAGCTGTTGTGTCGATTGGAAGCCTTTGTTTGGCCCGTGTGCTGCTCTCTGTCGATGCTGCCGGACGGGAATTCAAGCTGGCGGAGGTGTAGGACAAACTTAAGTTTGTCCTACAAGTAGAATGTTTTTGTAGCTCAGGCTATCGTAGGAAATGTAGGGAACCTGCCTACGGTCGTTAAAGCATCGCATATGTAAGTTATGAAAAGCCCCGGCTATCGATGCCGGGGCTTTTTTGTTATTGTGTGTAAAGATGAAGTTTTTGTAGAAGATTAGAGCGCGATAGACGGCTCCCCGTCCGGCGCTTCGGCGAGCATCATCTCATCAACATCTTCTTCGATTTGCTCTGTTTCGACAAACATGCCGACGGCGACAATGACGCCCATAATCAGATAGCCCCACATAATCGGTTCGTTAAAGGTGAACATCCGCAGCGAGGGCGCGTGGATAAAGCCGAAGCCGGTCAATACTGTCGCGGCCAGGGTTGTATAGAGGGCGCTCTTGAAGTTGCCATCGATCAGATAAGCTACAAACGCACCCCACAACATACCGGTCAGGATTGCACCGCTGGATAGGGCCGACTGCCCCAGCACGTAAGCGCCTTGGGATAACATCGCCTCTGAAAATTGGGCGTCGGTTAAGCCGGGGAGATTTTCAACCCCCAGGCTACCCAGTGCGCCCAAAACCGAACCCCATTTGGTCACCACCAAATTGGACACGTGGGGAATCAGCGCCACCGTCAAGGCGATAGCGTGTTGGGGCTTGACCACGTTGTAAGATAATCCGATGATGGAAACCCCCACAAAGACCAAGATAGGAGCCACGGCAGCCTGAGGAATGAGGTTGCCCATGAACGCGACCAATCCGAATATCGAGCCGAAGAAGAAGACCAAACCCACTCCCAAAGCATAACCGGCCCGCGCTCCCAGACGTTTGTAGGCGGGATGACCAATGTAGACCGTGGTCGGGAAGGGCGAACCAAATAAGCCGCCCAGTGCCGTGCCCAGGCCATCGGTGATTTGGCAGGCTAAGACGGGATATTTGTCGCCCACCGATTCAGCGGACTCGACGTTGTTCATCGTTTCGATGAAGTTGTAAATCTGCACGGGAATGATGACGGCCAACACTTCCGGATGGGCCCACAACTGATTTAGGCCAACTATCAGATCGCCGAAGTAGGGGATAGGCACATAGATGCCGACGCCATCGAAGCTGATCGATGACTCGCCCAGGGCCAGGCCGATAACGGTACCCACGGCCAACGCGACCAGGCCGGCGGGCATATTGAAGGGCAGTCGATAGCGGGCAATCAAACCCCACATCACAATCGCCAGCGATGCAAAACCGATGATCGGACTCTCATAGATACGGGCCAGGGCGATGGTGGCAATAAAGACCAGGGCAATCCCCGACAGGGTGCCCAACATTCCGGCGCGGGGGATGATCCGCTTCAAGATGGGGCCCATCCCACTAAGTGCCAGTTGCAGCAGCCCGCCCATAACACCCGCCGCAATACCCAACTGCCAGGCCAGTAGCGGGTCGTTGGTTGACCAGTAAATCGGCCCGATGACGCCGAAGAGGTAGACAAACATCACCGGGGTGCTGATACCATACGGCAAAGCGGTCACATTGGTGCGATTTTCCTGTTCGGCTAAGCGGCGGGCCATGTAAGAATAGATCACAAGACCGAAAATAATGGCCACCCCTAAGCCGGGCAAGATGCGCCCAAACACAATCTCATCGGGCATGTTGAATACAAAACGTGTTACCCCGGCAATCACCAACATATTGGCCAGGTTATCGGCAAACAGCGCCCAAAAGGCGCTCAAGTCCGAACGGGCGAAAAGCGGATACTTATTCATCAATCTCTCCTTGTGTCTCCTAAACTATTTTATTGGGTTTAAATATAAATAGGGGCGAGGCAACCCGGATTGGTGGTGATCCGAGCTTCCTCGCCCCTACGCTACTGACGGTTATTGCTGTCTGTGGGGATTACGTTTTGTTGATGGCGTCGCACGACGGATGCATTTTAGCCGAATGAGGTCACACGGTATCGCTTCCGTAAGCGAAGTGAACAGAGATGGTATTTTTATCACCCTCAGCCTTACTTGTACAAGATGTTTTGCGGCTGAAGGATTACTATTTACCCTAAGCACAATCGCAACTGATTGTTTGGTCGTGGCAGCAATTGCGATGCAGCTTGTTGGCGCTTGAAAGACAAAGAATGAAAAGTATTTCAGTCACAGTCTCATTTCAGCGTATTTTGTTATGAGTCTCTGTTTTTGTCAATTACACATAAAGTCAATTCGTAAACTACTCAGATGACTGGCACTTGTTGAACAAAAGTGCCAGTCACCTCGCCTGCTGAGTAAATACGGCAATTCTTTGTAATGGGGCT
>JAGRBY010000733.1 GCA_020433835.1 Anaerolineae bacterium
GATTCATCAACCTTGAAGCCAATGGCCGCACCGGCTGAGTAGTGACAGCCAACACAGCTTTCCGTATAAAATATCAAGCCGGTGGGGTCCTGAACGCCATTGCCGGTTGAAGCAGGTAACCGATCATCCCGTTCAGCCCCACCGGGAACTTGGTTGCCTTGCTGGAAGAAGCTTTCCATGGTCATATTGGTTAGCAGAACGGGGACCATTTTACCGGGAGATTTATAAATCAGGCTCTCTGGGCTAGTGGTTTCGCCATTAGGATTGGAGCCGGGGTAATGGATGACCCCGCCGGGAAACGCCGGGAAATTCGGATTGATCGGCCACTGCGTCCCCACGAGTTCGTAGTATTGAAAAACAGAGTCTGCCTCTGCCAACTTGGCTTGTACTTCTGCATTGAGGGCCTGGGTCTCTTTGGGGATGGGTACAACGCGCAGGAGTTGCGTGGGGTCGGTGGTTTTGGCTGGGTCCCACCCGGTAAAGCCGGTGGCCACCTGACCGTTGGCGTCAATCACCGGGCCGGGCAGAGCATTTTTGGGCGGTAGGGTGTTGACGGCTTTAACGGGCGTATTGGGGTTGTTGAAATTTGGCCTTAGCGGTACCTCATCGCCATTTACTGCCGTGCCCGTCTCTAAACTGTTAGCCTGAATATTATCGACCTGTTCAAACGTAGCCCAAATCCACTCCGGGGCCGACTCGGTGCGAACGGCAATATGCATGCCGACCAGGCCAACCCGTTCAGTCTGCTCGATGGGATCGAGCCGGTTGCCGTCGGCGTCATATTGAGGCACAGCAATATTCGCTTCGATGGTAAAGAATCGATCCGGGATATCGTTGTCTGCCAATATTTTCCAGGCAAATTTTAACTCGATGCTGCCCGGCGTATCATCAGTATTGGCCGGAAAATCGATGAGGTTATTGGCCGTAAACAGCACCTGGCCTTCTTGATTATAGAGTTCGTTCTTAAGAATGTAGTCAAACTCCGTCTCATTCATCAGAACTTCGTAATAGGCCCAATTACCATTTTGATCGACGAGCGGCCCGGTAAAGGCTTGCAGGCTTTCATCCAGCAACTGGCCGGTGGGATGGTTGACGTTGAGAATTTTGCTGGTTTGCGACAGCTTGCGCAGTCCCGGCGTTGCCTGGGACGGATCCCAAGGGGCCGGGGCGCTGCCGTCCGTTAGAAAAACGGTACTCGTCTCGCGGTAATATTCCCACACCCGAGGCAGATCGAGATCGGCGATGGAAGCGGTGGTATCAGGTGTGCCGTCGGGGTTGGCCGGCCAATTCAAGGCGATAAACATCTGCCAGGCAAATTCATCGAAGATGCGCTGCGCTTCCGGTAGCTGCGTGTCAAAATTGAGTTTTGATAGGGTGTCTGAATCCACATCGACCGGCATGGTACCTGATAGAGGAATTGCCGTTTGAAGCGACGGCAGATTATCGGGTTCAGGCGAGGGTAGGTTTGTTTCTTCAGTAGCCGCTTGCGAGGGAGTGGGGGCAATAGGAGTTTCACCACAAGCAAAGAGTAATATCAAAGCCACACATAAGCCTAATACTATCCCGCCTGTTTGGCGCCAGAAAATTGAACTAAACTTCATTGTTGTTCTCCTTGGTTTATTTGATTGTAATCCGCATATGATGTGGACTTCTTCTACTCAGTTTCCCTTTTTAAGTAGATTGAGAGGCCCTTGCTTCCCTGCTTATCCAATTACTCAAATTACGCGAGAATTTGGATAACAGATAAGACAAACTTATAAAAGTTGTCTCTTAAGGGTTTTTCCTGGCAGAGGTTGACGTCGTTAGCGTACTTTAAACCAAGCGGTTATAAGCCTGCTGCGTCGATCACGCTAAACTGGCCCTGCTTCAGAAAAATCTTTTCGAGAAGTACTTCTCTAAGCTAAGCTGGGTTTAATATTAGAGAATGGTAGAAGATAAGGATAAGGTTGAGCAAATTGGTGTGGCTATTTGCCGGAGTCTGTGAATGGGTATTGCTGCGGCAATTGAAGATGTATTTGAAAACTAACTTTTTGGCGTTAACTCGTACAGCTTTTTTGCATAGCTATAAAGCAATTGTTAGTATCGATACCTAAAAGCGCTTCATCATATCACGAGCCTCTCAATTGAGCAAGCAGGCCGATGAAGATTGCTGCGAACAAGACCTGACAGGTTTCCAAACAAGCCTTAACCCGGCTAAATGACCCGGATTTTTCTCTGAAACGTATCTCCAAAACCTGTCAGGTCTGATGGACAGCAACTTGGGTTACATATTGGTCTGCGGTACAGTCATTTGGCTTTGCAGACTTCTCTCTTTCATCAATCCCCACACACTTAAGAGTAGCCCCAAGAAAATCAAGACGGTGATCGCGATAAAGGTATCGTGCAGACCGGCCACTTGCGCCGCCGGGGGAGCGGTTGTCGCCCCACCCGGTAAAAATTCGCCGGCATTGGCCATCACCCGGCTGGCCCACAGTGCGCCTAAGATGGCGATGCCGACGGTTTGGCCTAACGTTCGGGTGATGCTCAATAGACCGGAAGCGACACCCAGCCGCTCGCGCGGAACGGTGCCCATGACGGCGCTGTTGTTGGGCGATTGGAAAATGCCCATCCCTATGCCAATAGGCAACAGACGAAGAACATAGCTCCAGGTCGTGGTTTCGGTCGATAGGCCGGTTAGGCCGATGTAGCCGCCAAACAAGATAACCAGCCCCAGTACCGTGATGGGCCGTGTGCCAAAACGGTCGGACAGCGCGCCGGCAATGGGGGCGAACGTACCCAGGCCAATCGGAATAACGGCCAGCAGGAAACCGACCTGCTGGGTATTGTAGCCCAGCACATCTTCCAGGTAGAACGGCAGCAGGATAAAAACACCGGCAATCGAGACAAAGGTTGTAAAGCCGGTCACCAGGTTGACGCTAAAGAGAATATTCTTGAAAATCCTCAAATCGATCATCGGCTGCTTGGTTCGGGTTTCGATGATCAGGAAGGCGATGAGACAGGCCAGCCACACACCAAACAAGAGCAGGATATTGGGTGCTGTAAAGCCAACCTGTTGCCCCCATGTTAAAGCCAGCAGTAAGGACAGCAAGCTGATGCACAGCGTAGCAGCCCCTAAATAATCGAAGCGCTGACGTCCCTTGGGTTTGAAATCAGGAACAAAGCGCCAGGCCATCAGCGTGCCGACAATACCGACCGGCAAATTGACAAAGAAGATCCAGTGCCAGGACAGATATTCAATTAACACACCGCCAAGCGTCGGCCCAACGATAATCCCCAGCGATACAATAGTGCCGATCAACCCTAAGGCTCGCCCGCGCTCTTGCCCCGGAAAAGCCTCGGTGACGATGGCTGCGCCCAGGGCCAGCGTCATCGCCGCGCCCACCGCTTGCAGCACCCGAAAGGCGATCAACCAATGCACGGTCGGCGACAAGCCGCACAAGACCGAACCTACGGTAAAAACGACAAAACCGGCATTGAAGATCGACTTTTTGCCGATCATATCACCTAAGCGGCCAATACTTAGCATTAACGTCGTCATGGTTAGTAGGTACGATAAGACCACCCATTGAATTGTAGCAAAATCGGTGTTGAGGTCGCGGACTAACGTAGGCAGCGCCACATTGAC
>JAGRBY010000734.1 GCA_020433835.1 Anaerolineae bacterium
CCATAAACAACAACTTCTTGATAAACTCGCCGCCCGATCAGGCAACCCTTTTTCTCTATTTTACCACCACGCGCTTAGAAGCAAAGAAGAAAGGACTGCATAAAATTGAGACTGACCACGCAAACAACGGATTGACCAAAACCTAGACTCCTGACGGGTGACGTACGTCTTTACAGCGTTTAGAATAGAAACACAATGCGGTCGAAGTTGCCCTCAGGGGCAACGCATAATCAAACACCTTATCGACCATTACAAATCGAGTAACTATATTCAGCCTGACACCCTAAATCTCATTCCGATGACGTATACAATGACGTTCAAAAACCGTACAACACCAACGCCCGAGCGTTCTGTTTTTTCCTTATGAAAGACTGGATTGGCAAACACGTCGGCAAATATAAAATCATCGAACTGCTGGGCCACGGCGGCATGGGCGCGGTCTTCAAAGCCTACCATCCGGCCCTTGAACGAGATGTGGCGATCAAGGTTATCCACACCCATCTGGCCGCCGACCCGCGCTTTGTGGAGCGATTCCGGCGCGAGGCCAAAGTGGTTGCGGTCCTGCGCCACCCCAATATCGTCCATATCTTCGACTTTGATGTCGAGGATGACGCCTTTTATATGGTTCTGGAATTTGTGCCGGGCCAAAGCCTCAAGCAGCGACTGCACACCCTACAGCAGCAGGATACGCTGCTGCCCCTTGCTGAAGCGCTCGACCTGTTTCGAACCATTACCGAGGCGGTCGCCTACGCCCACGATCAGGGCATTGTTCATCGCGACCTCAAGCCGGACAATATCCTGCTGAATGCATCCGGCCAGCCCATTCTGGCTGATTTTGGCATCTCGAAAATCATCGCCGATGCGCCCGAACTGGCGACCGGGGCGATGATTGGCTCGCCGCGCTATATGTCCCCCGAGCAGGTGCGGGGCCAGGCGATTGATGCCCGCACCGATGTTTACGCTCTGGGCTTGATTCTGTTTGAGATAACAACCGGCACGCTGCCGTTTACCGGCAAATCGCGTGAGAGCATTGCCCTGAAACATATCCTGGAACCGCTGCCGCCACCCCGCTCGATAAACCCCGCCCTGCCCGAACCCATCGAACAGATTATCCAACAGGCGTTAACCAAAGACCCGGCCGAACGCTTTGCCTCAGCCGGCGTCTTGTTGCAAATGCTTGACCGGGTCATCGTCTCCGCCACCGATGAAGCCACAGCCCTGTCCTTGAAGGATGATGGCCGCTGCCCCTATCGCGGGTTGGCCGCCTTTGAAGCCGAGCATACCGCCTTCTTCTTTGGCCGCGAGGCCCTCATCGACCAGCTTGTGAAGCAGGTTGAAGCGCTCCTGACCCAAGAGCAGGTACGCTTCCAGAGCGTTATCGGCGCTTCCGGCAGCGGCAAATCGTCGCTGGTGCGGGCCGGAGTGATACCGGCCCTGCAAAGCGGAGCCATCCCCGGCAGCGAGACATGGCCCGTGGTGCTGCTAAAACCGGGCAGCCGCCCCCTGGAAGCCTTAGCCACCCACCTTGCCCCGGTATTATACAGCGAGGGCGAACGCCTGACTGCCACCCGCCACCTGCTCGATAACCTCAGCACCGATGGCCACGCCCTGCATCTGGCGGTGCGACTGGCCTGGCCGCAAGACGCCCCGGAAAGGCGCTTGCTGGTGGTGGTTGATCAATTTGAAGAGCTGTTTACCCTATGCCGCGATGAACAGGAGCGGCAGCAGTTTATTGAAAACCTGCTCTATGCCGCCGGACGCCAGGGGCCGGTCGTGGTGCTGCTGACCATGCGGGCCGACTTCTACCACCGCTGCGCCGCCTACCGCACCTTAGCCGCCCAAATTTCGCGCCAACAGCTCTTGGTCGGCCCTATGGACGAAGCCGAACTGCGGCGGGCCATTGAGCGCCCGGCCAGGGCCGTGGGCCTGCGCTTTGAGACCGGCCTGATCGACACCATCCTGGCCGACGTGGCCCAACAGCCGGGTGGCCTGCCGCTGCTACAGCACGCCCTGTTGGAGCTGTGGCAACGCCGCCAACGCGGCCTGCTGACCCTGCAAGCCTACCATGACAGCGGCGGCGTAGCCGGAGCCATCGCCCAACGGGCCGAAGCCGTTTACGCCGAGTTTAGCCCCACCGAACAAACCCTTGTCCGGCAGGTGATGCTGCGCCTGACCCAACCCGGCGAAGGCACGGAAGACACCCGCCGCCGGGCACGCCGCAGCGAATTTACCACTACCACCGCCGCAGCTGCCGAAACCGAAGCCCTGTTCACAATTATCCAAACCTTAACCGACGCCCGCCTACTGACCACCACCCGCAATACCGATGACGGCGAAGAGACCGTCGATGTCGCCCACGAAGCCTTAATTCGAGGTTGGGATCGGCTGCGGGGCTGGATTGACGAAGATCGCGCCGCCCTGCGCATCCATCGCCGCCTGACCGAAGCCGCCGAAGCGTGGGAAGCAAACGGGCGAGATACCAGCTACCTCTACCAAGGCGCGCGCTTGCTGGAAGCGAAAGAATGGCTGGCTGCCCACCCGACTGACGTTAACCCGCTGGAGTCGGCTTTTCTCGAAGCCGGCGGCGCAGCCCACGAGCGATCCAGACGACGCAGCCGGATGCTGGTTTCCGGCCTAACGTTGGGCCTTACTGGGATGACCATTTGTTTTATTCTGGCTCTGATTGGAATGGGGTTTGGGTTTGATGGGCAAAACAAGGCCGAAAATCGACGAATTGAAGCGGTTACAGCCGAGGCCAAGGCTGTAAACAATGAGCAACTAGCCAATGAGCGAGCTGCCGAAGCGGAGCAAGAAAAGAATCGTGCCGAAGATGCGGAGCAACTAGCTAGGGAGCAGATCATAGAGGCGGAGCAAGAAAAACAACGTGCTGAAGCCGCTCAGCTTGAAGCGAAACGACAGGCACATATTGGGCGAGCCAGAGAACTGGCAGCCCGAGCCATAACGGAGGATGACGCCAGTGGGCAGCTAAACCTAATGCTAGCCCG
The DNA here is from genome assembly GCA_020433835.1 of Anaerolineae bacterium. The sequence goes on from JAGRBY010000734.1 coordinate 3,006, forward strand.
AGAAGCGGTTTTGGCCACTTGGCAAGTGGATAGCTCGGTTATTACCCGTCCTTTTGTCACCGTCGAGGCAGATGAGGCTTTGCGTTTTGCTATTGATAAAACCACGACGATAGTTCCTCTGCTGACCCTTCCTCAAGGAAGACATTCCGGCAGTGTGGACTCCGTAGCTTTCAGTCCGGATGGAATGCAGATTGTAAGTGGTGGTTATGATCAGACGGTACGGGTATGGGATGCTAATACAGGTAAAGAAGTACATCGTTTGATGGGGCATATGGGTAGAATTACTTCCGTAGGATTCAGCCCAGATGGGACGCGAATCGTCAGTAGCAGCGGTGATGGTACCGTGCGAATATGGGATGCGCTGACAGGTGAAGAAGTGCGCCGGTTAAACGAACATATAGGTGTGGTCTGGTCGGTGAGTTTCAGTCCAGATGGGGCGCAGATAGTCAGCGGGAGTGAAGACAACTCGGTGCGAATATGGGATGTGCAGACAGGCAAAGAAATACAGCAGTTGAGCGGCCATACCGATAATGTCTTTTCCGTAAGTTTCAGTCCAGACGGGGCACAGATAGTCAGCGGGAGTCAAGACAACTCAGTGCGAATATGGGATGTGCAGAC
>JAGRBY010000735.1 GCA_020433835.1 Anaerolineae bacterium
TCGCACTTGGCCCAAAACAGGAACAATTTAGCAAATTGTTCTACGAACTGCGTAGCTCCTAGAAAATATAAAAAGGTGAGTTTGTAGCCCTCAATAACGAATCGCACGCGGTCTTTCCATTTTTATGGAAAGGTATTCCGGAGATTACAGTTGTTTACGTCGTCAGAAGTAGTAAAGGTCGACTTCTCAAAGTAGATCCTGTTACCGATTGTTCCCTTCTGGCAAATTCTATTGGGGGGTTGGTACCGTTATTATACGCTCAATTCAGTATATGGAAAGTACCCAACTTTCGTTTGCGCAAAACTTACGTGGGATTTAACGCTTTAAAAAAGCAATTTATACCGTTTGGGGAGAGATTTTGGCCTCTTGCTTTCGTAACATAGTAAAACAGAGCGCGATACATGCCCCACTGATCAAAAAACTGCCCATTGCTAAAAATGCTACTAAAGAGGGTGACGCTGACTCTAACATCGGGTTAATAAAAGCGTGTAACAAACTGGTTGCAAACGTGAAACCGCCAAAATAGGTTCCAATACCAAGCCCTGCCCAGCGCGAGGGCATAACGGAAAGCGCAAAGGGAACGGCTCCGGTGGTAGTCACGCTTAATCCGACTAATACCAAAATAATAACCAACGGCCATAAAAAGATATTCGATAACAAACCCACCACGCCCAGTCCAAAAGCAGCGGCGGCAATGGCTGTAAGCATCGCTTTTTTGTTGCCAATTTTAGCGGCCACAACTCCAAGCGGCAGGGCGGCAAACATCATAAGGAAAAAGAATAGCGACATCAGCCACGTTATATTTGTTTCAGGCAAGTGCGTCGCTAACAATTGTGATACGGTGGCGATTGAAAAGCGAAGAATCCAGGCTCCACCCAGACCGGTGCCAAAAACCAAAGCCAGCATAGGCAAGTATGGTTTCAATTCGCCCAAAATCGTAGAGACAGTGTTTGTCTTCTCTCCCGGTTCAAATACCGAAGCCGGGGCTGAGTTTTTCTTTTGAAAAAGTTGGCGCAAAGCAAAAGTACTCACAAGCAGACCGATAGATCCAGTGGCAAAGGCAATCATTGGACCCAAATTGAGGATGAAATTGGTAGAAAAAGGGCGAATAGCGGCAAAGAGTCCGGCTATTACTGTAAAAATCGCTGCAGCTCGGGGCAGGTTTTGATTAGTGGCACATCTTTTTAACAGAACCAGACTGGGGCTGCGAAATGTGGCCATAGCCAAAGCCCATATCGCTAGAAATACAGGCAACAGCCAGCGCACTATTCCGGTCGGTGTCCCGACAAGTGCAAGAAATGGGATAACAAAAAAGGCAGCAGCGGCGACACGTACGCCCCACGTAATAAACGGGAACCGACCGTCTCCTTGCCTTGAGGCCTGATCTGACAACGCGCCTACGGTAGGTTCAATAACTACAGCCAGTAAATTTTCAAATACCAAAATTGATTGGGCCAAGGTCAACGAATAGCCAAATTGTGACAGGAGTGCAGGCATGTATAGGTTATAGATTATCCAGGTTATGGTAATAGCTCCATGCAAGGCTGCCAGACCTAAAACACGAACCCACTGTACATTTATTTCAAATTCGAGGCTTTTCATCGGCGCTTAGGCTCCCCATCGCGTTTTTATATTCAGTGCAAGTGCTGTAAAGAGCACAAAGTGTATCATTAACCCTTAAAGAAAGAGACGATAAGCACCCTAGCACGAGTATAATAGAAGATCAGGTTGAACGCCAGAGCAGCTTCAGAATAAATCAAAGTGTGACACCATTCTGAGCGGGTGCGGAAGCGTATATAAGTAAGAGAACAGCAGAACACAGTTCAGCCCAGGTTACTCTTTTGGCTCTTTATTAAACTTTGGCCATCTTGTTTTATTTTAGCAAACAGTTCATCGGCATAGGCCAGATGTTTCAGACAGGCCGGATTATCGGCGGACAAATTCTTTGTACTATTTGAGGCGGGTTCAAAGGCTTCTAAATATGCCCAATTTGTATGTATCATTCCCACTGCTATCGACATTCTGTAACCAACTTTGCTGAGATACCTGGGGAGTACAAGGGCCATACGTAAAGAGCCTAATCATTCTCTGTTGTGATTCTTGCTGAAGCTTTTCCAACACGGCTTGCAGCATGCTGCCCTCGAAAGGAGTATACATAAAAAAAACTGTGCCATCGGCATAATTTACTTGACGGGCGTCTATCTCTATAAATTCGATACCGGATAGATTGAGCGCTACCGCACACGCTCGGGCATAATCGCAATACGCCGGCTCAAATTCTATGCCTTTGACCGCAGCGTCACTCAGTAGATTAACCAATAGAGCAACCTGTCCCAGGCCCGATCCCAGGTCATAGAAAACATCTTCTGCCGTCAATTGGGCTTTCTCGACCAACTCTAAGATAATTCTGGCCGGAGTTTGTTGGTAATAGACCATCTCTGGCTCTCGCGTCTTTGTCTCCAAAGGGATAGGCTCAATAAGCAACAATCCATTGATAAAAGTATCGAGACTATCATAGCCTATCTCATTTTGCTGACTGCGCTCTAATGCGTCACGCCCAACATAGTCATCAATCCTATCCTTGAGGGCTGTTCCTGAGCACACACCGGCTTGGATATCGGCCCTAATCTGTTGAAATAAGCGAGTGTCAATTTCTTCCAGATGACCTTTTATCCCCTCCGCAGCGTGTTTGAGCTGGGCCAGCTCCTCCGGCTGATTGACCGTGTGGAGCAGCCCCTCAATCCGATCAATAATGTTAAACTCAAGGTAATCGATTGCTTTTGATCGGCTACCAAAATTTGTCTCCTTATAGAGAGCCGTGTTTTTCTCCACACGGTTAAGGTCTGACTGAATTTGGTCGATGACCCTCTGCGTGCTATACAACTTGCCCGGCTGATCCTTATTCCCTGATATCATGATGGGGGTAACCCGGTGGCCTGTTCGTGCAGCCAGCGAACGGAGTCGCCGGTGGGCGGCGCGGGAAAGAGGTGATAGATATCCATATGGCCCGAACTATAGCAAGCTTCGGCCCATTCTGTGCCACAGTTGCGGCAGCGGTAAAGCCACATCCACTTTTCCTCCGATTGGGCCAACAGTTCTGAGTTGGCGAGAATCACATCTTTATCCTGCACGCCATACACGGCCTCACGCACGGTTGCGAAGGCGTGTTGGAGCGCGTCTTGACAAATACAACTACCCATCATTTATCCGCCTATCTTATCAGTTCGATAGCTCACCTCAACCTGAGCGAAACACCTATTGCCAGTATCTTCATGAGATAGTATAAACATGTAACTATTCACCCACCATGTCATTTCGAGCGACGAAGGAGCGAGAAATCTCCCTATCTCCGTTTGCCACAACCATTTAGGGGATTTCTCGGCAAAAAACGCCTCGAAATGACATGCCTGAATAGTCGCATAAACACGATGTTTGCACTTTTTTAGAAACCAGGTTTTTGATGCCTAATTGATAGTCATAGTGGGCAGAAAGCGCCTCTTGTTAACGCTAAAAAACCTGGTTTCTGGCCGCACTACTTTTCCCACAATTTTAGCCATTATTACACACCTATTACTTTTTTAAAAAAACGAATAACTTCCCAATATGCGGCGGTGTCAGTA
>JAGRBY010000736.1 GCA_020433835.1 Anaerolineae bacterium
CGTAATAGAGACCGGGCGGCGCGTCGGCCTGGACCGGCATCGAAAAACTATCGATAACGACTTCGTCGGCGACCCATAATAAGGTACTGTAGACCTCGCGGGGCCGCCGGTCGTAGCCGCCCCAAACCTGGCCTTCGGCATCGCGCAAACGGGTGAACATCAGAAAATCGGCGGGCATCGAGCGCAGCGCTTGCCAGTAAAGCGTCACCGGCAGGCGTTGGCCGGGGTCTATGGAGCGCTGCGGCAAATTGTAGCCCAGCAGTTGCAGTTGATTGGCAAAGTTTGCCTCTAGCTTGACCTCGACGGGCGGCGGAATGGTCGGACGGCCACCGTCGTCAACCCACAGCGTCAGGGCGTGGTCGCATTGGCGAACCTGGTACTCGCCGCGCGGCCAGCGGGGGTCGACGACAAAAGCCGATGTCGATCCGGCCTGGGCCAGGGGCGCGATGACGGTTTCGTTCGGGCCGACCAGCTCAACAGGGCAGCCGGCCGGAACGGCGAGCTGAAAGGCTTGCCATTTGTCGAAGTGGGGCTGTTCCTGAGCCGGTTGGCCCGCCTGCCACAGTTGAATCGTATCGGGTGGGGGCGGCGGCGTGGTGAGCTGAAGCGTCGTTAAAATAGGGGCCGATTCGCCTTCCGGCAGCAGCGGGCCGCCGTCGCCCAGCAGTCGCAGCGACAGCGTGTACTGGCCCGGCAATAAACCGGCCAGCGGCAGTTGGCCTGCAACCCGTACGGCATCGCCCGGCTCCCAGGCTTTGGTCAAATAGCGGCCATCGGCGGGATGACCGGCCCAAACGCTGCGCGGCCGGCCGTCGGCGTCGAGCAGTTGCAGTTCTACGATATAATTCTCCGGCACTATTTCTTCGGCCTGCCAATAGAGCTGCACCGACAGGGCCGGCGGATCGTTGGTGGTGCAGCAGCTTCCAGCAGCGGACAAATTCGATAGCACGAAGCCGGTTAGACGCAGCGGGCCAAAATCCGCGTCAACGGCCTCGGCTTGAGCAGGCAAAAAGGGCGGAGCGGTGCGCACCGGCAGCGGCGGCTCGTAAATCTGTACCGCTTGTACGATGCTCCACGTAAACATCGCCAAACCCAAAGCGAAACCGCCCAGCCAGGGCCAAGCCTTAGCCGCAGGCAACCACGCGCCCAGCCCCCAGGTTAACAGCAGAGCAAACGCGCCCGCCGCCGGAAAAAGAACGTGCTGGCCCAGTCCGGCGTGGGTTTGCTGAATAAAGACAAAGCGGACCAGCGGCAGCAGTAAAAAAGCTACAATAGTGAGCAGCAGCAGCGGCAGCCAGCGCCGCAGCAGCGCGGAACGCCGCCAGGCGCGTCCCCAACCGGCCAGCATCAATCCGGTCAGCAGCAGGAGCGCGTAATGGATCGCCGCCGGAAAATGCCAATCATATTGCCAAAAGCTGCGGAACAAACGCCCCAACCATTCCCCCCAGGCAATGCGACCACTTGTCTTGACAACCCCGCCTATCTGTCCGCCCGACAAAAGGTCGGCCACACCTAACGAGGTCTGGTCGCTGCCGTCGGCGATGAGGATGGGATGCAGCAGACCGGCCAACCAGCCCAAATCAGCAACCCGATTAAGGGCCAGCTCGATGGTGATAAACCACCAGCCCGCGCCCAAGAAAACGCCGAGCATCGACAAGGCCAAGCGGCCCATTATCTTGCCGGTTGACCAGTTATGTTGTCGGCCCAGAAAGATGACCAAACCCAGCACCAGCAGCGGAGCCGGCAGGGCGCTCAGTTTGGTAACGATAGCCAAACCGACCCACAAACCGGCCAGCAGATAGAGCCAGGCAGGTTGGTTGTTCCGTTCAACCAGGTAAACCGCCGTCAGCAGGAAAAGCGACAGCCACAGACCCAGCAGGTTTTCGTAGCTAAAGACGCTGCTGATAAAAACAAAGGTTGGAATAAAAGCAATCGCGCTGACCGTGGCGGTGGCGGCCCAATGTCGCCAGGGCTGGTTGCCGACCAGCAGCAAGGCGGTGTAATAAATCACCACCAGCGTTAGGGCGCTGGTTACGATAGAAACCAAGCGACCCAACCGCCACAGCCCAATTTCACCGGCCCACGGGTCTTCGGTGTTGAGGACGAGCCAATTGGGGATTTCGGCCAAATCTTTGATGGCGATATGGCGGCGCGGCACGTTGTGCGTTAATTTGGCGAAGGGTGGGGCAGCGAGATTACCCCGGTAAAGGGCGGCGACCAGCGCGGCGTTGAGCGGCGGCTGGTCGGATTTATAACCGGCAGCGGTTCGGTCGTCGGGCGTGAAGGGCAGATAGCCGTGTTGGGCTAAAAAGCGGGCAAACATAAAGTGGGCCGTTTCATCAGGCCCGGCGGCCAGCGGGATGCGCAGGCTGGTGAAAAAGGCCAGCGTTGAAAAGAGCAGCAGCACCAGAATCAAGCCGGCATAGGACTTTAACGCAGAGAGCATCAGGCGGCCTCTATTCTCCCCACGCTGCCGGGTGTAATGACGATAAAATTGGCCGACAACTTCCGTTTTCGAGCCATTAACCACCGACCTCGACCGTGGTCAGTTGCAGGCTATCGTCGGCAGTGCCGGGGATAGGTAAACGCCGGCCGGTGGTGAAATCGTACATCCCGATAAATAAACGGTACTCGCCGGGGGGGAGTTCAGCCGGGAGGGGAATAATCAGTTCATCGGCGATGATTTCACCGGCGTCCCATAGGCTGGTGGGATAGATGCCGGCCAGCGGCGGCTGATCTTTTTGGGCTACCGTCTCGCCGGACGCGCTGCGCAGATGGACAAAGGTGGTGTAGTCGATGGGCAGCGGCGAATCGGAGCGCCAGTAGAGTTTGAGAGTTAGGGCGTTGGTGGAGTGGGGGAGTTGGAGGGTTGGGGCTGATGGCTGACCGCTGAAAGCTGACGGCTGATTGCTATTCGCTGTTACATCGTAGCCAAGCAGTGTTAAACCGGCGGGTTCGCCAAAAGGCTGCTCGATGACAACCTGCGGCTCGGCGGAGGCCAGAACGAAGTCGGGCGGGGTGTCGCCGATTTTAATGGGGCCGATGGTGACGCTGGTGACGTCGATGGGTTGGCCGTCTTGCACCAACGGCAGCGAAACGGCTTGCTCATCGGCCTCGCGGTAGAAGCCGAGGCTCAACGTGTAGATACCGTTAGGCGCATCGGCATTTACCGGCACGCCAAAGGGGTCGGTAATGATTTCGCCGGGTGCCCAGTATAATGTACGGTAGCCTTCACGCGGCAGGCGGTCGCGCCCGCCATAAACCTGCCCGTCGGCAGCAAGAAGCCGGGTAAACATGGTATAACTCTGGCCCATCCAATCCAGCCCCTGCCAGTAGAGCGTTAGGGGCAGTCCGCCACCGGCTTGCACACGGCGGGTGGGCAAATCGTAGCCGAGCAATTTTACCTGGTTAGCAAAGTTGGCATCGAGGCGATAGGTTAGCGGCGGCTCGGTAAAGGTGCGCTCCCAGCGGTCGATGACGCTAAAGAGCGTTTCTGTGGTCAACGGTGCTCCGTTGCCGCCGGTGAGTTGCAAGCGATAAGCGCCGGTCGGCCAATCGGGGCCGACGATGAAGATGGCGGTATTCTCCCACCGGCGAATGGGTGCAAAT
>JAGRBY010000737.1 GCA_020433835.1 Anaerolineae bacterium
ACCAAACGATCGCCCCAAATATGTTTAAGCGCTTTTAACTGAACGGCGATGTCGTCTTTCTGTAAGACGTCCGCCTGCTCGGATGAGGCCAGCGCTTGGTTGGAGGCGTTTTGTTGCTTCAGAAAGCCATAAGTTTGAGCCTGCAATTGCCCGAAAAATGATCTGACTCCCAGGTAATTAACCGCTTGTTCAAGATACGACATTTCATCCGGTTTAACTAGCGGTTTATCGATACCTTGGTTGATTGCGGTAAATTTGGCCCGTTCGTGCTCGTCGGATAAATTTTCAAAATCATTTCTGTTTAACGTTATAAAGACTAAATCCGGTTGAAAATATTCATCCATATTTTGGCTAAAACTTAAGTAGGTATCGATATGCTGTCCGCCCAAACCCATATTTAGAGATTGGATCGGCCGGTCAGGATGGGCGCTGTTCCATTGTTGTTCAACAAGCTCGGTAAATTTGTTTTGATCGGAAACCTGGACCGCCTTCACGAAAGAGTCGCCAATAAACAGGAGCCTTTTGGCATCTGGATTTAAAGGTTTGTTGACGATAAGACCGTTTTCCCCATAAGTGGTCATCCCGTACCCTTCGGATGACGATAGTTGGTATGTATTCGGTTTGCCGACGTAACGATAGTTTTCATATATAGTTTCATTCAGAGTTACCTGGTTACGACCGAAAAGCAAAGTGTAAAAAATCATTATCATCAGGAAAGAGGCGATTCCTGAAACGGTCCATATCTGCACCAGTTTAAATATTTTTTTCAGTTGGGTCGTAACTTGCTCCTGGCTACTGGTTGTTGTGTCAGGATTTTGAACAGGGCCGGTCAGAGTTGTTGCTTGTTTAGTTAGAGGTTTCATTAATTTAGATCGTAACCTACCTTATGGGCTCCAAGAAATACGTTCATCTGTCCAGTTGGTGGTCGAACCGCTACCCCATGGGACGGCCGGCAGGTCGAGTATTTTTTCGGCCGAACCACCGGCTGTAGGCGCCACCCAGATACCCCAGGTCCCATCTCGGTCAGAAACAAAGGCCACCCAGTTGCCATCAGGTGATATTGTCGGCAGCCCATCATTAGAGCCGGGGCTGTTGGACAGATTCTTGATATTTCTGCCGTTTAAATCCATTATGTAAGCTTCCCAATCGCCCTTTTGTTGAGACATAAAAGCAATAAGATTGCCTTTCGCGTCTGTTGGCGTGTCACTGGTATCCGTTGTCAGTTGGACGGGAATAAAGCCATCGCTTAAACGTTTGGTTGATGCTGATGATACAATGAAAATACCGCATAAGCTTGATCCGGCCCAAGTATTGCAGCCTTTGTAGGCAATCATATCATTCGAGGTCCAGACCGGATGGCTGCCTTGTAAATCGCCCATTTGTCCGGCCGGCACTAAAATGTCGAAAACAGCAATGTCACGGCAGAGTGAGTCTGTTTCTAAATGGGGCGGTACCAGACGGCACTGCACAAAAAGAAAGGGTCGCCGGATGCCGGTGTAGATGATTTCACCCGTTTTACTGTGGCGTCTGAGTTCACCATCCTCGATGGCCGGAACCGGAATGCCGCTCAAGGCTGTCTCGGTATTCCCATAAATCACACGATTGCCCCAGGGATCATAAAAGGGGTGCCAATCTTCAGGCGCATCACTGACCTGTTTGTCAGTGCCATCAACCAAGTTGATTTCAAACACATTTTCAACGCCCCCGCCCTCGCGGTTCACTAACATTCTTTGACCGTCATAGCGAAGATTAGGCTGGCGGGCGTTAGTGACTGTCGTTAAGAGTTCACCATCGGGTATTGAGAAGACGTGAACATCATAATAGCCTTGACCATTATCAATCGGCACGGCTAACTTGCCGGTAATGTCCGTAATCGAAGGAGGTGGAGGAGGGGCTTGGGTTAACGCCGGCTCAGTTGGGCGAGGACTGCTGTTGGTGGAACTGTTTGGTTGGACCGCGTTAATGCGCCAGCTTAATCGGGGTTTAACCAGAAGTTCCGCATAATCATTAGCTCGATGAGCTTGAATGGCTAAAACATTGGGGCCTGAAGTTAGTAAAGAGCGGTAGTCATTTAAGTCGATTGTCCGCGCTTGATCGGGGCCTTCTTCAGTGGCCAGCGTATCAAACGGAACAGCCGAACCGGCCGATCCCAAACCTCGGCGGGCGACTTCTACGCCATTAAGATAAGCCACAAAACCGCCTTTGTACTGAATGGTTAGATCAAGTTACTCAATGGCCGCCGGGTCCAGATCGGTTATGGTAAAAATATGGCGCATATAAACAGAGTCATTATCAGTGCCGGACGGCAAAGCGGCAAATACCATGCGGGCATCTGGGTCAGTGTGTTGGACCAATGCTGGCTGGTTTTCGTCCTGTAATTCGATGATGCTACTCAAATTCGTGGCGTATTTACCTGGCCCATAACCAATGCTGGTTGGTCCGGAATACCACTCACCATCGTCGAAATTGAGCGACTTCCAATTACTGGACGGTTCCGACCAACCCGGTAGAAAATTCCACTCATCGCCAACGTCGATAAAATTGCCGGTGATCGGCTGGGCCGCCGGTGACTGTGCCTGCACTTGCGCTTGCTGGCCGAAAGTTTGGACCTCGGTTGAAATTTTACTAGGAACAATTTTGAATGTGGTTAACTCCGGCGCTTTTCTATCAGGCACCTGCTCGGCAGGCGGCTCCGGGTGGTACAATTCAGACGTGTTGACCATCTCGCCAAACCAGCAAAATTGGGTGACGTCATCGCCGAGTACTTCATACGGTAGCCACATAGTGACCGAGTTCTTATCGACCATACCATTGATGGTGATCGAGTTAGGCCAATCCCAGCGCCGATTTTCACTGTTCCACGTCAGCACAGAGGCGCGGCCCTGTGAGAGATCATACCTGACGCGATAATCAAAGCCTTGAGCGCGCCGTTTTTGCCCTGTGTTTTCCTGACAATCACTATCAATATAAAGCGCAAATTCTAAAGGTTTACCAGCGGCTCCGACATCTTCAGCCGTGTAAAATATGATCTTTAAATTATCTTTTTCCGCCTGAAGATCGAGGGTGGTAACATCATAATCGTAAAAGGGGACATCTCCAATCCGGTCGGCATAGACCCATTTTGAGTGTTGGGGATCGACCACGATATCCCCGGTTCGGAACTGTTCTTCAGCCGCCTCTCGCTTACCGACGCCCCAGCCGACATTTTTCCATTTGGCCCAGGCGTGTGTTTTTATGAGTCCGACCGTTTCATCTGCTGGAGTCACTTTCACCAGCAGAGGCTCATATTGCCGGTTTCTGGGCATTTCGATGATCGAGAAAAAAACCTCGCGCCCATCTTGGGTCATAGAAAAACCTTCAGGCGCCTCCGCAGACAGGAATTTTGTCCCGTCAGGAATAGGCACATTAACGTTCACATCCCACATGCGACGCCAGCCGACATTCTTGGGAAAGAATTTGAAGGTGATAACGCCTTGATCAACGGTGGCTTGGGCTTCTAACTGCAAATGAGGCAGGGCCGGTGGGCGCCAATTCAACTGCTCACGGGTGATGTCAATGTCAATATCTTCGGTGACATAGTTGCCGGGGTATGCGCCGGACCAGCTTA
>JAGRBY010000738.1 GCA_020433835.1 Anaerolineae bacterium
GTTTTATCGTGACGCAGCCTGGCCTGATACGGTACCTGCGATTGGATAGTTATGCCTTGTTCAAAGGCTTCATCCAGTTGCACCTCGCCGCTGTAGGTGCCTGGTTTAACCAAAATGGTACTGTTATCCGGTATCTGCTGGATAGCATGGCCAATTGTCGCCCACGGATTGCCTTCCAAGCCGTCACCGCTGCTGTCGCTGCCATCCGTTGCTACATAAAATGGTTCTTCTGCCAAAGCCGGACAGGGGATAAAGGCTATACTCAATAGCGTGATGATAAAGGAAATAAGAAAAAGGAAGATAGGGTAGGGTTTCATAAGGGTGAGTCCTCTCAATACTAGGGGGTAAGGTCAGGAGAAACAAATTTAAAAGTTTGAAATTGTTTGAAACAACTCCCTGCCAGTGTAAACGAGTTAAGCCCTTTTGTCGAGGCTATAAAATACCTAATTTGAAGTTCTAAACTCACGTAGTTTACAACATAAAAAGTTCCAGGGTGTTACGTTGAGAATCAAAAACACACTAACCCAATTGATGGTTAGAGTGTTTTTAGACTGCAGAGAACACCAAATTCTTTGATCCCTTTGTGTATTTTCTGCGTTCTTTGTAGTTTATTTCTCGTCGCCATTAGGAGTGGACCCAATGCCGGGTTTCTGCCAAGACAGGTTTTTGACAAAACACTATCTGCCTTTTAGCATATACGCGCACCACCAAACCTGTTATAACTATTCCTAATTACCAGGAGTTCTATCAGATGAGTTATCAGACAGAAGCACCAATCCAAGAACGGAACTGGGTTGTCCCGATGCGGTCTCGTTCGCCGGAGGAGGAACATCGAGCATCGACGCCACTTGAGCTATTCTTTGACCTGGTTTTTGTCATTGCGGTCGCCCAGGCTGCGGCGCGATTGCACCACAGTATTGTCGAGGCGCATATTATAGAGGGTGTTATCAGCTATGGCATGGTCTTTTTTGCCATCTGGTGGGCGTGGATGAATTTCACCTGGTTTGCCTCGGCCTACGATACCGATGACGTTCCGTACCGTCTGGCCGTATTCGTACAGATGACGGGAGCCCTTATTCTGGCAGTGGGAGTACCATCGGCCTTTAATGCGCATGATTTTACTATTGTCACAATGGGCTATGTGGTTATGCGGTTGGCATTGGTGGGGCAGTGGCTGCGGGCAGCACGTTCTGATCCGCCGCGGCGCACCACGGCCTATCGATTCGCTATCGGGGTTACGCTTTGCCAGATAGGCTGGATTATCCTATTGTTCTTCCCTTCAATGGGGTGGGGCTTCGCGCTTATGACGCTAGCCGAATTACTTGTGCCGATTTGGGCCGAACGAGCCGCCCCCACCCGCTGGCATCCCGACCATATCACCGAACGCTACGGGCTGTTTACGATTATTGTCCTGGGTGAGCTGGTTCTGTCGACCTCAATGGCTATTCAGTCAGCACTTGAAACAAGTCACCTCAATGCAGATTTGGTTTTCATTATTGTGGGGGGCTTATTGATTGTGTATTCAATGTGGTGGCTGTATTTTAATCAGCCGGAGGATCCTTTACTGTCGTCGCTACGCATGGCTTTTGTGTGGGGCTATAGCCACCTGTTTGTCTTTGCTTCAGTCGCGGCGGTGGGAGCCGGATTAGCAGCCACCATTGATCACACCCTTCATCACAGCGAGATTGGAAGTATGATGGCCGGAGCCGCGGTCGCTATACCTGTAACCATTTATCTCTTTAGCCTCTGGATACTGCACTCGCCGTTTCATTCGGGTAATTTCTTTCACATGTTCCTTTTGCCTACGGCGGCTCTACTCATTTTATTAACTCCGCTTACCGGGCAACCGGTTTTGGCCATCGGCATAACCCTTGGCACTTTGTTGACAATCAAGCTTGTTAATCGCTACCGAAGTCCTGTTTAGATGGGAGTCCAACAGGCTCAATTGAGACGACACGGGGAATAAAAATTACCGTAGGACAAACTTAAGTTTATCCTAAAAATTCAAGGGAGCGTTACATATTCAGCAGGAGATAGGCTCGTCAACAGGCTGAGGCTGAGAAATAACTCATCTACTTTGCGTAATCTTCACGCGATAAAATAATAGATGTTTCTCTTAGCCTTCGCCTCAGCCTTGGCCTTGGCCTTATTTTTACTTTTCATCGACAAAGTACAGCAAGCTGCTGGGCCAAAGCCGGAGCACGGGATAGGCTATCCGCTGCCGTTCGGCTGAGAGTTTCGCCGTGATCGAAATCGACACCAGGAACGGTAATCTGCCAGGCAGGTGGACAGTGGTCATATAACTGCTGAGCATACAGCAGCAGTACGGTCGGGGTTAAATGATGGCCGATGCTCGGTGAGGCTTCTTCAGGGGCCAGGGGAAATAACGCCGCTGTGTCGCCCGGTTGGGCCGGCCGGGTATCGACAAAAACAACGGCCCGAACGGCCCGGTCGGCGATATCGACGGCCAGTTCGGGCATAAGCTGATGAACGCTGATGCGTTTGACGATCAAACCGAGCGCCTGGCATTCTTGCTCCAGGCGCTCGGCCATCAGTAAGCCTGCGCCATCGTCGCGGCGCAGGCTGTTACCACAAGCAATGATAAGAAGCACGATTAAGACTCAATCCCTAATTCGCTCATCGACCACATGCCCATCAGGCCCGATGAGTTGAATGTGAAGCGGCATTTGGCCCACCGCGTGCGTCGAACAGCTTAAACACGGATCGAATACCCGAATGCCATGCTCAATGCGATTAAGCACACCTTCGCTTAGGCCACCGCCATTGACGTAGGTTTGAGCAATCTGCTGCACCGTGCGGTTCATCGCCATATTGTTTTGGCCGGTGGCAATAATGAGATTAACCTTCTGCAAAATACCATCCTCATTAACGTGATATTCATGGAACAACGTACCGCGCGGTGCCTCACTCACCCCAACGCCGATCATCTGGTTAACGCTGGCATTGCTGCGAACGTGCTCGTCGGTCAAATTGGGGTCGGCCAGCACTTCTTCGATCTTTTCCAGCGCGAATAAAACCTCGATCAGGCGGGCGTAGTGGTAGTGGAAGCTGCCGGTTACCGGCTTGCCCCGTTCACCCAGGCGGCGGAACTGACGCAGCTCGCGGTCGGCCAACGGCGTACCGGCAAAGTCACAAACATTGAGCCGGGCCAGTGGGCCAACCCGGTACATCCCCTTGTAATCCTCATAGCCGTACGGTTTGTAGTAAGGGAACTTGAGATAGCTCCACGGCTCAACCGCCTCACCGATAACCTCACGGAAACGCTCCGGCGGTAGATCGTCCTGTACCTGATGGCCATCGCTGTCCATAATGCGCAGCAGACCATCGTAATGCTCCAGGCCGCCTTCGGGCGTTACCAGCCCCATAAACAGACTGGGGAAGTTACCGTAGCTTTGCGCTTCGGCGCTATTTTCATCAAACGCATCTTTCAACAAGTCGAGCGCCAGATCGACAATGTCGAACGCCTCCGGCAGTCCGCGTTTGATCTGATCGCGATCTTCGGGAGCCAGCGGCTCGCGTACGCCGCCGGGAACGGTCCAGGCCGGGTGAACACTGCGCCCGCCCAAAATGCGGATAACCTCCT
>JAGRBY010000739.1 GCA_020433835.1 Anaerolineae bacterium
TCCGGCCCAGCATGGCGTTCACGGCCAACCGACTCTGATCAATAATGTCGAAACCTTGGCCCACGTCACCCATATTGTCAAACACGGCGCTGAGTGGTATCGACAACTGGGTGTGGGCCAGGCCAGCGGAACCAAGATTTACTCGCTGAGTGGCGATGTGTTGCATCCGGGCGTCTACGAACTGCCGATGGGCACCAGCCTGCGCGATCTCGTGTTTGAATATGGGGGGGGCATGTTGGCCGGCAAAAAGTTCAAAGCGGTTTTCACGGGCGGTCCGTCGAACACCATCCTAACGAGTGAAGACCTGGATGTGGCCCTGGATTGGGACTCGGTTCAGGAAAGGCGTTCGCGGTTGGGCACCGGAGCGATGATCGTCATTTCCGAAGGGACAGGTATCGTCAAACGGGTAACGGAATATATCGATTTCTTTGCCGACTCATCCTGTGGTCAGTGCCCGCCGTGTAAGATTGGCACACGCCAGATTTCCAAAGTTCTGCGCAAAATCGATACCGGCCGCGGTCGGCGGGCCGAGTTAGATCATCTCTTTAATCTCGGCAAGCTGCTGCCGGGCAGCGGTCGCTGCGCCCTGGTTGATGGGGCGGTCACGGTGCTTAACAGTTCGCTCGATAAATTCAAGTCGGAGTATGAGGCCCATTTGATCGACCGCTGAGTTGTATGGTAGCTCTGCACACAATCGTGGTAGCGTTAGAACCCAGGGTTTTCTTGAACATGAGACTGGCGAAGGCTTCTATCCGGCTAGAGTTCAGCCTATTATCTCATCAGCGGCTCTGAAGCCGCTCTCCAAAGCGCCGTGCACGGTCGAGGCACACTCACGGCTGGTTGCCTCGCCGGCGAAGAACAGTAGGCGCTCTACGGGGGCTGCCAACTGATCGCTTAGGCCTGCTCCGCCAACGGGTACGTATGAGTAGCTCATTCGGGTATAGGGATCGGACGACCAAGCTACGAGCAAGCCGGCTTCCAGGTGGTGATGCAGACCTTTCAAACCGAACATGTGCTCAAGGTGGCGTATTCCTTCTATAACAGCGCCTTCTTCGCCCAAGGCCATGAAGCGTTTGGCGGCCTGACCGCCCATATAGCCGGTTAGGATGGGCGCTTCGTTTGTTCGCCCCAGGCCGGGTCGCCACCAAAGTTGGCTGTCGAGGGTTGTGAATAAAGCCGGCGATATTTCAGCCCAGAATACGGTGTTAAATTTGAGAATGAGTTTGTTGACGTGACCCGATCCCAGCCCATCGATCGCTGCCTGTTTATCAGCAGGCAGCACCGGATCGAACGTTACATCACCCGCTTGCAGCACGCCCAGTGGCAGCGTTACGACTGCACATCGGGCTTCGAACATCTCGCCTGTCTGCGTATAGGCCGTTACTCCGTTCGTATCCCATCTAAGGCGTTCGATAGGCGTGTTAAGTCGCACATCTAACCCCTCGGCCAAGCGTTCCATGAGGCGGCTGTAGCCATCAACAAGACGAAATTCATTCTCCCCATCATGGACACGAGTCCATTCCAACCAGCCATATATGCCCAGCCGTTCCGGCTCAGCCGTCATGTCAGTCGTGAAACGGTTATGTAATAGCCTCTGCATGCTTTTCGACATCTTGTCTGCGCCCAGTATCTCCTTTATGCTACCGTCAGGCCGACCTGCTTTTCTCCACGCCTCAGCGGCTTCATCGACATGCGATAACCACAATGACTCCTCAGCATGGGGTAGCGCAAAGAACGCCTCCGGTTCGAGCAATTGGTCATCCATATAGACGCTGATCTGTTCCCAGTCTACTTTGTCGAGGGTATGGAGGCCATACTCACGCAAAAGAGACCAGGTTACGGCCTTATCGCCATGGATAAACTCAGCCCCCATCTCAACCGGGTGGGGAGCCAAATCGTAGTTCGTCCAAATCCGGCCGCCGATACGGTCACGTGCCTCTAGCAGTATCACCTCATAGCCGGCTCGATGCAGCCGGTGCCCTGCGGCCAGCCCTGCTGCACCGGCTCCTATAACCAATACGCGCACGTTGTCATTGTCAATCTGGCTTGTATTCAAGGTATTTTCCTTTCAGAGTGAGCCATACTCACGCCGGTAAGTGTGTTTGAGCGAAAATGTATTTGATTTGAAGAAAAGGCTGATTGGGAGTGATCAAGTCGGGGTCGACACTTAAACTTAATTTTCTTCTTGATCTTCAAATGACAGAAGTAATTTACGGAGCAGATCGGTTAACACCTCACGTTCATCCGCAGTGAGCGCCCGCAGCATGTGATCTTCATTGGCAAGGTGGGCCGGGTAAGCGCTATCCATAAGGGCGATCCCTTTCTCCGTCAACGTCACTAAAATACCGCGACGGTCGTCAGGGTTGGGAGCGCGTTGGATGAGACCCTCATTCTCTAACCTATCCAACCGATTTGTCATTGCTCCGGAAGAAAGCATGAGCGTATTAAACAACTGCGTGGGTGTCAGTTGATAAGGGTGCCCCGACCGGCGCAGCGAGGCCAGCACATCAAACTCGCCCCCATTCAGGCCGAATTGAGAATAGTTTTGTTGCAGCAGCTGGTCAAGATGGCGCGAAATACGTGAGATGCGTCCAACAACGCCCATAGGCGATGTATCTAAATCGGGCTTTTCTTTTGACCATTGGGCTTGAATAAAATCAACGTGATCGTTTTCCATAGTCCCTATTATAACCCAAGTTACTACCTATCAACAGGTGAGGTAGATTTCACCGCAAAGACGCTAAGTTCGCTAAGTTTTTATAAAAAAATCTTTGTGTTCTTTGCGTCTTTGCGGTTCAAATAGCGTATTCGGCCTAAAGGTGGCAACTTGGGTTATTATAGCAAAAAATATCTCGACGTCAAGATACTTGACATTCAGATAAAAATGCTGTACAGTATATTTATCTTGATATCGAGATACTTTACATCGATAAACTTAACGCAAAGCTATAATAAAGGATTTCGTCATGGATAAGGGACTCTATACCAGCAGTGCTGTCGTCTCAGGGGGATTACTGGCTGTTATGATCTTTATTAACAGCCAGTTAGCCCAATACACCTCGCCGGTTTTATCTTCGCTGATTGCCCATTTTGTGGGAATATTCGGAAGTTGGATCATCTGGAAGTTCCTATCAAAATCTACCAAGCTGTTTCCCTACGCCTCCGATGCGCCACTTTGGTCTTATTTCGGCGGAATTGGGGGAGCGATGATTGTTGTGATTGCCAATATCACGGTCAATTCAACGATCGGGCTAATTGGCAGCCTATCGCTTATGATTTTGGGGCAAACTGCTTTTGCTATTCTATTTGATATTAACGGCTGGTTGGGGATGACAAAAAGAAAACTATTTCTAAAAGATTATCTGCAAATCCCCTGTATTGTAGCCGGTTCGATACTCATTATTTTTTATGGAGGATAATGCCATGCTGTCGTCTTTAATGATTGTTCTGGCCTTGTTTAATGGCCTCTTGATTGTTACCAATAGGGTGTTCAACGCCCGGTTAGGCTTACATATTTCGGGAGCCGGAGCGGCTTTTTGGAATCACCTTGTCGGCTTCTTTTTCTTGGCCGTTGTCACGTCGTTTCTGACAGGCATAAGCGGT